>NZ_PDCM01000001.1:300000-547500 GCF_008634025.1 Streptomyces albofaciens JCM 4342
TTCCGCCGCCCCTGCGGCTTCCGCCGTTCCCACCGCGGAGCGGCCGCTGGCGAAGCCCCCCGTCCGCAAGCTGGCCAAGGACCTGGGCATCGACCTGGCGGCGGTCACCCCGACCGGTCCGGACGGCGTGATCACCCGCGAGGACGTCCACGCGGCGGCGTCGGCTGCCGCGCCTGCCGCCGAGGCCCCGGCCGAGGTGGCCCCGGCCGCTTCCGTGGCCACCGGCGGCTCCGAGGCCGTCCGCGCCCGCGAGACCCGTATCCCCATCAAGGGCGTACGCAAGGCCACCGCCCAGGCGATGGTCAAGAGCGCCTTCACCGCGCCGCACGTCACGGAGTTCATCACCGTCGACGTGACGCGCACGATGAAGCTCGTCCAGGAGCTGAAGCAGGACCCCGACATGGCGGGCCTGCGCGTCAACCCGCTCCTGCTCGTCGCCAAGGCCCTGCTGGTCGCCATCAAGCGCAACCCGGAGATCAACGCGGCCTGGGACGAGGAGAACCAGGAGATCGTCCGCAAGGACTACGTGAACCTGGGCATCGCGGCGGCCACCCCCCGCGGTCTCATCGTCCCGAACATCAAGGACGCCGGGGCCAAGACCCTGCCGCAGCTGGCGGCCGCCCTCGGTGAGCTGGTCAGCACGGCCCGCGAGGGCAAGACGGCTCCCGGCGACATGGCCGGCGGCACCGTCACGATCACCAACGTGGGTGTCTTCGGCGTGGACGCCGGCACCCCGATCCTCAACCCCGGGGAGTCCGCGATCCTCGCCTTCGGCGCGGTCAAGCTCCAGCCCTGGGTCCACAAGGGCAAGGTCAAGCCCCGCCAGGTCACGACGCTGGCGCTGTCCTTCGACCACCGCCTGGTCGACGGCGAACTGGGCTCGAAGGTCCTCGCGGACATCGCCGCGATCCTCGAACACCCGAAGCGCCTGATCACCTGGGCGTAAGCGGTACCGGCCTGACAAGCGGGCGGGCCCGGAGCGACCGGCATGGTCGTCTCCGGGCCCGCCCGGTGGCGTCTGTGTCTGGTCAGCCCCGGATGAGGCGGCTGTGTCCGCCGGCCCCGGATGAGGCGTTCGCGTCTCTCAGCCCCGGATGATCTCCACTGCGCGGCCGAGGTGCCCCACGGGCCCGTCCGGCGCGTTGTGGCCGCCCTGGGCCGCGCCCTTCGTCAGCGCGATCCCGCCCCACAGCGCGGCCACGAGCAGCGCGACCATGACGGTGGTCCGAGCACGTCGGCCGGCGGTCGTCCTGGACTGCATGGTGGTCTCCCCTTGCGTACGGTTCGGAGCCTGACCGGCCCCTCCCTTCCATTACGTCACGGGAGAACGCCGATTTCGTACGCGCCAGGTACAGACTCACGTCAGCCTTAAGTCGGACACCGGCCGGTCCCTGGGTACATCCTCCGACAGATCGCGGGTCCGACGACGGGCCACTTCCCCGGCTGGCCCCGGGGCGGGGGACGGGCCTCAGGCGCTGAGCCCGGGCAGTGTCCAGGCGGAATCGTGGTGGTTGAACCCTATATGCGGGTAGTAGCCGACCGCGCCCGGTGCCGAGAGCAGGATCAGCTTGGCCTGCGGGGCCGCTTCCCGCGTGACGCGGATGAGGTCGCGCCCGACGCCCTGCCCCTGGAACTCGGCGTCGACAGCGAGGTCGCTGAGGTACGTGGCGTAGGCCCCGTCGGTCATCGAGCGGGCGATGCCGATGAGACGGCCGTCCTCGGTACGGGCGGTGACGACGAGGTTGGCGCCGGCCAGCATGCGGGTGAAGCGCTCCGCGTCCTCCACCGGGCGGCGCTCGGCGAGGGTGGACGCGCGGTAGAGGGCCGCGGCTTCCCCGACGTCCAGGCTGGCGCCGACAACGTGCTCACACTTCCACATAAGGGGCGTCTCCTTCGCCATTTCTCCGGGCCTCGCCGGAGCGGGTGAGTCCACCCCCGGCCGGTAGGTCCCACTCCCGGCCGGGTTTCCGGTTGACCTGCCGCACCAGCATGATCGACCACCCGGTGATCCGCGAAGGGAAAGGCGATCCGCGAAGGGAAAGGCGATCCGCGAAGGGAAAGGCCGACGGCAAATGCGTCTGGGCACGAGGAGGCTACGGGCGAGGCCCCCTCCCGTCCCAAATGGAGTTGCCGACGCTGCCCTGCCTGCTTATCGTCGGCCGGATGAGCAGCCCGACGATCATCCGCCCCTACCGCCCCGAGGACGAACCGGATGTCACCGACCTCTGGTCCCGCGCGGTACGTAAGGCCCACCCCTTCATCGAGGGCGAGGGCACGGGTGAGCGCGCGCGGCTGCTCCGGGAGGTCTACCTCGTCCAGGCGGACAACTGGGTCGCCGAGGACGAGCGCGACGGCAAGGTCCTCGGTCTCCTCGGCCTGCTCGGCTCCGAGGTCGGCGGCCTGTTCGTAGCCCCCGAGGCGCAGGGCCGCGGCATCGGCACCCAGCTCCTCGAACACGCCGCCGCCCTTCGAGGCGCCCTCACCCTCGAAGCCTTCGAACGCAACGAAGCGGCGCGCGCTTTCTACACCCACCTCGGCTTCACGGAGCGCTCGCGCCGTACGGACGAGTCCACCGGCGAGATCCTGGTCGCCCTGGACCGCCCGGCGCCCCTCCGCTCCGTCTCCTGGCTGCACGTAAGGGACGGCCGCCTGCTCAGCGTCCGTACGCGCGGCAACGACACGTTCTACCTCCCCGGCGGCAAGTACGAACCGGGCGAGACCGCCCCCGAGGCCCTGTCCCGCGAACTCGCGGAGGAACTGGGCCTGCACGTGCCGGCCGGCGAACTGCGACAGGCCTTCACCATCCACGCCACCGCGCACGGCGTGAACGCCGGCCGCCGCCTCCACATGACCTGCTTCACCGGCGGCCCGCAGGACATAGACCCCGCCCCCGGCCGCGAAATCGCCGAGTACGCATGGTTCGACCGCCACGAGTCGCGCGAACGCTGCGCCCCGGCACACATGCAGGTGGTCAACCGCCTGATCGCCGAGGGCCGCATGGCCGCATAACGGCGGCCCGCAGCTCCAATTCGGCGCTCAGGCGCGTGATGCGGTCGAAGATGGCTCGGTGGTGCAGGGCATCGGCCTCGCAGCACAACTCGGCAGCACTGATCGCCGGCGTCCTCAAGGAGATGTAGCTTCTGTGTCCGACTTCGCCTTCACAAAGTCCAGCTACAGCGGCGGCAACCCGGGCCAGGATTGCGTCGAGGCGGCAACCAACGTGCCCGCCGTCGTGGCTGTCCGCGACTCCAAGGACGCGTCGGGTCCCGTCTTGCTTTTCGGTGACCGCGAGTGGCTGGTCTTCCGGTCCGCCATAATCGCCGGGTGCACGCGCCCGGCGGCCCTCATCACGTGACAGAAACCGCCCGCCGAGCCTCGGCATACACCGCGCTGATTTCATCCATCGCGTCCCGCCAGTCCGGATCGCCGCAGTCGCGCGTGTGAATCAGGCCGGGTCCCGCTTCGGTCACAGCAGCGCCACAGGACGGGGAAAGAAAGGTCGGGTGGCCCTTCGGGGGCGGTGCTCACACTGCTGGATCGCTCCCGTAACCGTATCGACGGAGTGCCGTACCCGGCGGGTCCGTGATGGCATACCCCACCCCCTCCCCGGGCAGGCGCGCCCCGCACGACTCAGTGTCGAAAGGAACGTGTGATGCGAAGCAAGTGGGTGCGGCGGATTTCGGTGGCCGCGAGTGGGGCGGTTGCCGCGGGGGTGCTGCCGCTCGTGGTGGCGAGTCCGGCGCAGGCGTGGTCGGCGGACTGCCAGAAGTACCTGCGGCAGAAGGGCTACAGCGTCCCCACCGGCGGCGAGGCCGCCAAGGCGTGCTCGATCGCGGAGGACGGTGAAGGGTCGGCGTACTCGCTCGACATCTGCCGGACGCGGCTGGAGTCGCTGCACGTGAAGAACAAGCACTCGGTGCCCGCGTGCAAGAAGGGCGCTGCGCGGTAGGGGCGCCACGTACGGGAGGGAGGGCCCTGGCGGCTACGGTCGCCAGGGCCCTCCCTTGTGGATCAGGTGCCGGCGGCCAGACCCACCGCATCGGCCAGCGCACCCATTTCCAGGTCCAGCAGCGTGCCCGCGTCGTGGCCCATGCCCTTGAAGTTGCCCTGGACTTCGAGGCTGACGATGCCGTGCATGCGGGTCCAGGCGAGTACGGAAGCGGCGAGGGCGGGGACCGGGTCGGCGGCTTCGGGGGCGTAGGCGGCGACCCAGTCGGCGACCGCGGGGGTGTCCGTCACCCAGGCGCGTACCTCGCCGTACAGCGGTTCCGCCGCCGGCCACGGCGCGCCCTCGGCCAGGACGGCCACGAACGGCCCAATGACCGCGCGGGCGCTGTCCGTTGTGTGGGCGGGCGCCTCGTACGCCACGGCGGGCGTGCCCGCGAGGAGCCGGTAGCGGTGGGGCTGGGCGAGGGCCCAGTCGCGGTACGCGTGGGCCAGGGCGAGCAGGCGCTCGCGGGGTGAGCGGGCGGCGACCCGGTGCGCCGCCGTACGGATGGCCTCGGCGGCGTCCTCGTAGCCGTCGCTGATGAGCGCGGTGAGCAGGTCGTCGCGGTTGCGGAAGTACTTGTAGAGGGCCGGGCCCGACATGCCGAGGGTCTTGGCGATGGCGTTGATGCTCAGCGCCTCGATGCCGCCTGCCGCGATCTGCGCCAGCGCGGCCTGCTTGATCTCCTGCTGGACCTGCGCCCGGTAGCGCTGGCGTGGCGTCTGGGCGGGGTCGGGAGCGGGCGCGGGGGTGGACGTGGGGGTGGACGCGGGCTTGGGCGCGGGGGTGGGGCTGGCGGACGGCGGCATGGGGCGGCTCCGGCGGTCACGGACGGGGTGTTCTCCAAGGGAGTGTTCTCCAGGGGAGATGGTATCGGCTGTAGATTTGGTTAGAGCTTGTAGCTATATTGAGTGGTGTTAGCGCGCCCGTGCTCCGGAGTCGCGTTCCTTTGGACGAAGAGGTTTCGCCATGCCTGCCAAGCCCGCCCGCCCGCTGCACGTCGTCCTCGGCACCGGCCCCGCCGGCCTCACGCTGGCCCAGGTCCTGTTGCGTCAGGGCCTGCGCGTACGGACCGTCGACCGCACGGGCCGCACCGTGCTGCCCGGCGCGGAGGCCGTCACCGCGGACCTCGGGTCCCCGGACGCCGCGCGGGAGGCCGTGCGGGGCGCCGAGGTGGTCTACCACTGCGTGAACGTCGCCTACGAGCTCCAGGTCGAGGTGATGCCCGCACTCCAGAAGGTGATCGTGGACGCCGTGGCCGCGGCGGGCGCGCGCCTGGTCGTGATGGACACCCTGTACCCGTACGGTCCGTCCGGCGGCGAGCTGCTGACCGAAAACTCCCCGTGGCGGGCCACCTCCCGCAAGGGCCGGATGCGGGCGGAGCTGGACGAGGCGTACCTGACGGCGCACGAGGCGGGGCGGCTGCCGGTCGTGCTGGCCCGCGCCGCCGACTTCTACGGGCCGCGCGTCCTCAACTCGACGCTCGGCGCGACGACCTTCCCGCCCGCCCTGACCGGCGGCACGGTGATGGCCATCGGCACGCTGGACCTGCCGCACAGCTTCACGTACATCGGGGATGTGGCCCGGGGGCTGGCCCGCCTCGGCCAGGAGCCGGACGAGTACGGGCGGGTCTGGCACCTGCCGACGGCCCCCGCGCCGACCGTGCGTGAGGTGCTGGACCTGGTGCGGGAGTGCGTCGGGACGCCGTTCGAGACCGAGGTGCTGACGGAACCGCGCGCCTGGGGGCCGTTCGACGAGGTCTTCATGGCGGAGTACGCCGAGCTGTTCTACCAGCACACCGAGGGGCAGACGATGGTCTCGGACGCGTTCGAGCAGCGCTTCGGCATGGCGCCGATGCCCCTGCGCGCGGGGATCGGCGCGACTGTCGACTGGTACCGCGGGTGGCTCATGGAGCGGAGTGGGGCGGGCGGTGCGGGCGGCGCGGCGGCCTGACGGACGCCCCGGACGCCCCGGACGCCCTGGCCAACTCGGCCGCCCCGGCCGCCCCGGCCGCCCCGGCCGCCCCGGCCGTCTCGGACACCCTGGCCGCCCCGGATACCCCGGGCAGCCCGGATACCCCGGCCACTTCCGTACGTCCCGGCAGTCGAAGCGCCAGGAGTACGCCGACGGCCGCCACCCCCGCGAGGATCAACAGCGTGGGGCCCATCGCCGAGACGAAGGCGAAGACGGAGGCGGAGGCGGAGGGAGAGGCGGGGGAAGAGGTGGGGGCAGAGGCGGAGGACCAGGTGGCGGGCGAGGCTCCCGCGCCTGCCCCCGCCGTCCCCGCCCCCGCGAACGCGGTCATCAGCATCGTCGCCGCGGCCACCCCCACCGCCGGCCCGACGTTCATCGCCGTCTGCTGGAGGCCGCCCGCCACCCCGGCGGTGTGCGCGGGGGCCTGGCGCACGATCGCGGCCGTCGCGGTGACCATCACCGTCCCGAATCCGGCGCCCAGCAGGAGGAAGCAGCCGCCGATGGCCACGGTGCCCGCATCCTGGTCGAGGCGGGACAACAGGAGGACGCCGGCGGTGAGCAGCAGCGCCCCGCACGTCGTCGTACGGCGCGTGCCGAGCCGCCGCTGCACCGCGGCCGACACCGGGGCGCCCACCACCATCATCACGGCGAGCGGCAGGGTTTCCAGCCCGGCGCGGAACGGGTCCAGCGCGAGTACGTCCTGGAGGTAGTACGTGCAGAGGAACAGGGCGCCGAACATGGCCGCCGTCGCCGTGACCAGGAGGCCGAGCGCGGGGGTGACGCCCGGTGCGCGCAGCACGTCCGGCGGGATCAGCGGGCCGGGGGTGCGCCGCTCGTGCCGTACGAAGACGCCGCCCGCCACGGCGGCGACGGCGAGCCCCAGCACGGTGGCCGGTGCCCAGCCGCTCTCCGGCAGGCCGACGAGTGTGTGCACCAGCCCGCCCAGCGCCACGGCGAGCAGCAGCGCGCCGGGCAGGTCGAGACGTACGGCCGGAGAAGCTGTCCCCGTCGGCTTCGGCATCCGTACGGCAAGGGAGGAGGCCTCCGTCCGCTTCGGCATCCGTACGGCGACAGCCAAGCCACAAGCGGCCAGCGCGGGTACGACGTTGAGGAAGAAGACCGCTCGCCAGCCCAGTTGAGCGGCGAGCGCGCCGCCGAGGACCGGCCCGGCCGCGGCGGCCAGCCCGATCGCGCTCGTCCGCACGGCGATCGGCGTACCGATCCGGTCGGGCGGATAGACGGCCCGCAGCATGCCCAGCGTGGCCGGTTGCAGCAGCGCGCCGAACACGCCCTGGGCGACGCGCAGCCCGATCAGCCAGTGGATGTCGGTGGCCAGTCCGATGCCCGCCGAGGTGAGGGCGAAACCGAGCACTCCGGTGGCGAAGACCTGCCGGTGGCCGTACCGGTCGCCGAGGCGGCCCGCGAGGACGAGCAGGCCCGCCACGGCGATCAGATAGCCGGTGCCCGCCCACTGGACCTGCACGAACGAGGCGCCCAGGTCGCGTTGGAGGGTGGGCTGTACGACGGTCAGCACCGTGCCGTCCAGGGCGACGATCACCGCTCCGGTGATGCTGCTGATGAGGGTGAGGTGCTGGAGGCGGCGCGGGTTCACCGGGGGGCCGGGCCCAGGTGGGCGTCGAGCGCGGCGCGCAGCAGCGGCTCGACGTCGCCGGCGCCGGTCGCCAGCTGGAGCGCGCCCCAGCTCCACAGCTGGGCGATGCCGTGCAGGTTCGCCCAAAGCGCGCCCGCGACGGACTGTGGTTCGGCGGACGGGTAGGTGTCAGTGGTCGGGCGGGTGTCGGTGGTCGGCCAGGTGCCGACGGTCGGGCGGGTGCCGGCCTCTGAGCGCGACCGTACCCGGGCGACCAAGTCGACGAGGGTGGTGAACATCGGCAGACTGGTCTCCCGCAGCCCGAGATGGCCGCTCTCCAGCAGATCGTGGCGGAACATCAGCTCATACATGCCGGGATGCGTACGGGCGAAATCGAGGTAGGCGCGGGCCATGCCGAGAAGTTGGGCGCGCGGGTTCGATTGCGGCTGCGCGTCCGCCTCTGCTGCCAAGTGTTCCGACAATTCCTCGAATCCCCGCCGGGCGATGGCGGACAGCAGAGAGAGATGCGTCGGGAAATAGCGGCGCGGTGCCCCGTGCGAGACGCCCGCGCGGCGCGCGATTTCCCGCAGCGTCAGCGCCTGTACCCCTTCGGCCGCCACGAGTTCGGCTCCGACGGTGACCAGGCGGGCGCGCAGGCCGCCGTCTTCCTGTTCCGGCGCGCCGGGCGCGTTCGTCCTGTCCATAGACACTGTCTACCAGGCCGAGTAGACAGTGTCTACTCGGCGTGAGGAAAGGCCGTGAAGGAAGGGCCGTGAAGCGGCCTTTCAGGGCCGTTAAGCGGCCTTTCAGGGCCGCACCGCACGCCTTCTCCCGTACAGGAGGCCTTCTCCGGCTGCGTACCCGCACCGCACCTCGCACACTGGGAACAATTGCCTCGTCGCACGGGGGAATCCACCGGCGGGGCGCATCAAATCAGCAGGACCGAAGGGGCTGATTTGGGATGCGAGTCGCCGTCATAGGACAGGGATACGTGGGCTTGACCGGAGCGGTCGCCCTGGCCCACCAAGGGCATCACGTCACCGGGATCGAACAGGATCCGGACCGGCTGCGCGTCCTGGAAGCGGGGCGGGCGCCGGTCTTCGAACCCGGGCTGCCGGAGCAGCTGACGGCCGCACAGGCCACCGGCCGGCTCCGCTTCGCCCGTTCCGTCACCGAGACCCACCGGCGGACACCGTTCGACATCGTCCTCGTCACCGTCGGAACACCGCCCGCGCCGGACGGCTCCGCCGACCTGACGCAGGTGACCTCCGTACTGAACGAGGTCCTGCAACTGCTGCCCGCGCCCTGCGTGGTGCTCAAGTCGACCGTGCCGCCCGGCACCAGCGCCATGCTCGCCGAGGCCTACCCGCGGCTGCGCGAACGCTTCGCGTACAACCCGGAGTTCCTCAACCAGGGCAGTGCGCTGGAGGACTGGGCCGTCCCCGCCCGGATCGTGGTCGGCACCTGGCACGAGAACGGACTGCGGGCGCTGCGCGAGCTGTACGCGGAGGTGTCCGCGCCCTGGGTCGAGACGACACCCTCCGGCGCGGAGATGATCAAGTACGCGAGCAACGCCTTCCTCGCCACGAAGATCAGCTTCGCGAACGAGGTGGCCGGCATGTGCTGCGGTCCGGACATCGACATCGACCACGTGATGCTGGGCGTCGGCTTCGACCCCCGTATCGGCCACGCCTTCCTCCAGCCCGGCCTCGGGTACGGCGACTCCTGCCTGCCCAAGGACACCCACGCACTGGCCCACTGGGCGAGCACCGAGGGCCTGGCGACACCGCTGCTGCGCGCCACCATCGCCGTCAACGACGCCCAGTTCGGCCTGGCCATCCAGATGCTGCGCGCCGAACTCGGCGACGGACCCGCCGACGGCCTGGCGGACGCGGAGATAGCGGTACTCGGCGTACGGTACGAGCCCTGGAGCGACGACCTGCGCGCGGCACCCAGCCGTACGGTGGTCCCGGCGCTGCTCGGCCAGGGCGCGCGGGTGCGGGTCTGGGACCCGGGCACCGACGCGGACGCCATCACCGGGCTGTTCCCCGGCGCCCGTGCGGCAGAGGGGCTGACGGAGGCGGTCGAGGGTGCGCACGCCGTCGTCGTGCTGACCGAGTGGCCGCAGGCGATCGAGGCCGACTGGCAGGCGCTGGCCGCCCTGCTCCACGAGCCGCGGCTGATCATCGACGGCAAGAACTGCCTCAATCCCGAGCGGATGGGCGAGCTGTCCGTCCGGTACCGCAGCGTCGGTACCCGGCTGCCCGCCTCGGCCGTCGACGGGCGCGCCGGACCGGCGGCCACGGCCGGTGCCCGCGGTGGCGCCGAGCCGGCACCGGAAGTCGCCGTCCGCGAACTCCCTCCGGAGCCGCCACCCCCTCTCCCAGACCGGTGAATCTCGGGAGGTAAGGGACCATGTGCCGCTCGCTGTGGGTACGGGCACAGGGACACTGCGGTCGGTCCCACAGCGAGAAGAGCGTTTCACGTGAAACAGCCACCCACGCTGGACGATCCGCCTCCGGGCGGAGTCCCCCCGGGCCCCCCGGAGGCGATGCCTGCGGAGCCGTCGGCATGGGCGCCCATGCGCCGCCGGATGTTCCGGGCGCTGTGGACGGCCCAGCTTGCGGCCAACATGGGCACCTGGATGCAGACGGTCGGCGCCCAATGGCTGATGGGCGACCTCGGCGGCGGACCGCTGGAGGTGGCCCTCGTCCAGACGGCCACCACGCTGCCGGTCTTCGCGCTGGTGGTACCGGCCGGCGCGCTGGGTGACATCCTCGACCAGCGGCGGCTGCTCCTCGGCGGGCAGCTGCTGATGTTCCTCGGGGCGGCCGGGCTGGCCGCCGTCACCGGCGCCGACCAGGTGACCCCGACCCTGCTGCTCCTGCTCACCGCCCTCATGGGTGTGGGCGAGGCGTTCTGCATCTCCTCCTTCCAGGCCATCCAGCCCGAGCTGGTCAGCAAGGAGGAGATCCCCCAGGCGGCATTGCTGAACAGCGCCAACGGCAACGTCGCGCGTGCCGCCGGACCGGCCCTGGGCGGCCTGCTCATCTCGGCCGCGGGCCCGGCGGCCACGTTCGGGATCAACGCGCTGTCCTTCCTGGGCGTCATGGTCGTGCTCTACGCCTGGCGACGGCCCGCCACCCACCGGCCGCTGGGCTCGGAGCACGTACGGGGCGCGATCCGCGCGGGAGCCCGGTATGTGCGCAGGGCGCCCGAGTTCGGTGCCGTACTCGGCCGCTCCGGGCTTTTCATGCTGTTCGCGGGCGGGTTGTGGGCGCTGCTCCCGGCGGTCGCGCGCGGCCCGCTGGGCATGAGTGCCGGGGGATACGGGCTGCTGCTGGGCTGTGTCGGCGTGGGCGCGGTGGCCGGCGCGCTCGCGCTGCCCGCCGTACGGCCCCGTACGACGACGAACGGCCTGGTCACCGTCGCCATGGTGCTGTACGCGGCGACCATGGCGGTGATCGGCCTGGTGAACTCATCGATCGTGGCCGCGCTCGCCCTGATCGTCTCGGGCCTGGCCTGGGTGGCCGTGCTGTCCACTCTCTCCGCCTCGGCGCAGATCCTGCTCCCCGTATGGGCACGCACCCGTGCGCTCGCCTACTACCAGCTGGTCTTCATGGGCGGGCAGGCGCTGGGCGGCGTGGGCTGGGGTCTGGTGGCCGACTGGTTCGGCGTGCAGAGCGCGTTCGTGATCGCGGGCATCGGGCTGGTGCTGGCGACCGTCGCGGGCATGCGGACGATGCCGCTGCCCGCCGGGCACATCGACATGGAGCACGTCCAGCACTGGCCCGAGCCGGAGAGCATGGAGACGCCGGGCCGGAACCTCGGGCCCGTGCTGGTCATCGTGGAATGGCAGGTGGACCGGGCCAACGCGGAGGCGTTCATCCAGGCCATGCGGCCGGTCGGGCAGGCGCGGCGGCGTACCGGCGCGACGATCTGGGGCCTGTACGAGGACATGGACGACCCGACGGTCTTCCTGGAGACCTTCACCGTCGTCTCCGAACGCGAGCACCTGCGCCAGCACCTGGAACGCGGCACCAAGAAGGACCAGGAGCTGGAACTGCGCGCCCGCGGCCTGACCCGGCCGGGCACCGCCCCTCGCGTACGCCACCTGATCTGGGCGTACGCGCTCGATCGCAGCGATGAGCTGTCGGATCACGACGGGGGGATGACGGCGAACGACGGGGAACTGTCGGCCCACCGGCACTGAAGGGGCGGGCAAGGCTGTCGGCCCGCCGCCACGAAGGGGCGGTACGGGCACGTAGGTCTGTCGGCCCGCCGACATGAAGGGGCGGTACAGGCCCGTAGGTCTGTCGGTCCGCCGGCATGAAGGGGCGGTACAGGCCCATAGGTCTGTCGGCCCGCCGACATGAAGGGGCGGGCAAGGCACGCAGGGCTGTCAGCCCATCGGCGCTGAAGGGCGGTACAGGCACACAGGACTGCCGCCCACCAGGGCCTGACGGCCCCGTCCCCCCTCCCCGCCCGTCCCGAATACTGGACCACCCTGCCCGACGCATACGTGTTGTATCTATGCTGTGCGCATGCCATCAGCCGCCGCTCCGGTCACAGTCGTCCCGGAATCTCCCACCCCCGCGAAAACCCCGCCCGCCGCCGAGCGCGTCTACGCGTACGTCAAGCAAGCCGTACTGGAACGGCGCTACGAGGGCGGCATGCTGCTCACCGAAGGCGAGCTGGCCGAGGCCGTAGGCGTGTCCCGCACGCCCGTACGGGAAGCGCTGCTGCGCCTTGAGGTCGAGGGGCTGATGAAGCTCTACCCGAAGAAGGGCGCCATGGTCCTGCCGGTCTCCGCGCAGGAGATCGCGGACGTCGTGGAGACCCGCCTGCTGGTCGAGGAGCACGCGGCCCGCAAGGCCGTGCCGGCCCCGCCCGCGCTCATCACCGAGCTGGAGGAGCAGCTCGCGAAGATGGAGGAGCTGGCCGCCTCCGGCGACCTCGCCGCCGTCTCCGTCGCCGACCGCTGCTTCCACGCGGCGATCGTGCGCAGCGCGGGCAACCGGATCCTGGACCGGCTGTACGAGCAGCTGCGCGACCGGCAGCTGCGGATGGGCGTCGCCGTGATGCACGCCAATCCGGACCGGATCGCGAAGAACATCGCCGAGCACGGGGAGATCCTGCGGGCGCTGCGCGCCGGGGACGCGGACGCGGCCGTGGACGCCGTGCACCGCCACGTCAGCTGGGTGCGGAACCTGGCCCAGGGAGACGTCCGATGAGCGGCTCCACCACGAGTCAGGGCGCCCTCCTCCCCGGCGACCCGCCCGGCGGCCGCAAGGCCATGGCGGTCTGGGGCATCGGCGTCGCCGTCTACTTCGTGGCGATCACCTACCGTACGAGCCTCGGCGTGGCCGGACTGGACGCGGCGGATCGTTTCCACATCAACGCTTCCGCCCTCTCCACCTTCTCCATCCTCCAACTGCTCGTCTACGCGGGCATGCAGATACCCGTCGGCCTGCTGGTCGACCGGCTCGGCACCAAGAAGGTGCTGATCCTGGGCGTGGTGCTGTACACCGTCGGCCAGTTCGGCTTCGCGCTGTCCGAGTCCTACGCCATGGCGCTGGGCTCGCGGGCGCTGCTCGGGTGCGGTGACGCGATGACGTTCATCAGCGTGCTGCGCCTGGGCGCGCGCTGGTTCCCGGCCCGGCGCGGCCCGCTGATAGCCCAGATCGCCGCCCTCATCGGGATGGCGGGCAACCTCGTCTCCACCCTGGTCCTCGCCCGGCTGCTGCACACCTTCGGCTGGACCCCGACCTTCGCGGCCAGCGCGCTGGGCGGCATCGTCGTACTCGTCCTGGTGCTGGCCTTCCTCAAGGACCACCCCCAGGGTTACGAGCCCGCCCCGGCGCCCGCCACACACACCGGCGCCGCGTTCGTCCGCCGCCAGATAGCCGACGCCTGGCGCGAGCCGGGCACCCGGCTGGGCATGTGGGTGCACTTCACCACCCAGTTCCCGGCGATGGTCTTCCTGCTGCTGTGGGGCCTGCCGTTCCTCGTCGAGGCCCAGGGCCTGACGCGCGGTGAGGCGGGCGAACTGCTCACCCTCGTCGTCCTGTCCAACATGGTCGTCGGCCTGGTCTACGGACAGGTCATCGCCCGCCACCACGCCGCCCGTACGCCGCTGGCGCTCGGCACCGTCGCCGTGACCGCCCTGCTGTGGGCGGCCACGCTGGCCTGGCCGGCCGACCACGCGCCCGTATGGCTGCTGATCGTGCTGTGCACGGTGCTCGGCGCCTGCGGTCCCGCTTCGATGATCGGCTTCGACTTCGCCCGCCCGGCCAACCCGCCGGAGCGCCAGGGCACCGCCTCCGGCATCGTCAACATGGGCGGCTTCACGGCCTCGATGACGACGCTGCTGGCGATCGGCGTCCTGCTGGACGCCACCGGCGACAACTACCGCGTCGCGTTCGTCTCGGTCTTCGTCCTCCAGGCGCTCGGCGTCACCCAGATCCTGCGGCTGCGCGGGCGGGCGCACCGGCGGGAGCGGGAACGCCTGGTGACGAGCCGGGTGGAGGCGGTGCACGTACCGGCGTAACAAGGCAGCGCGCGTACCGACGTAACAGGGCACCGCACCTACCGGCGTAACGCGACAGTGCACGTACCGGAGTAACAGGGCAGCGCGCATACCGGCATAACAGAGCAGTGCACGTACCGGCGTAACAGGACAGCGCACATACCGGTGTGCCGGGGCGGCCGGAGCCGGCAGCGCGCGGCGGCGGCCCTACGGCGTGATCGCGAAGCGCTCCAGGATCGCCTCCGCCAGCGCCCGCTCGCCGTCGATCTTGACCTGGTCGGCGACGGCGGCGGGCCGCACCCGGCCGCAGGCCAGCCGGAAGAACGTCTCCCAGTCCATGGAGAGCGTCACGGCCGGGCCGAGCGGGACGCTCTCGTCGATCGAGCCGTTGCCCTGCGCGTCGATCCGGACCGTCCGCATGAACTCCAGCGCGCCGCTCACATCGAAGACGACGGCCGAACCGGCGGGCGCGCCCGCGTGCTTGGCGACCACCTTCGGCAGCGCGAGCAGCAGCAGGTCGCGGGTGAGCTGCGCGCCGGGCGAGTCGAGATTGCCGGGCACGGTCAGCGCGTGGCGCAGGTCCTGTTCGTGGACCCATACGTCGAACGCCCGCTGCCGCAGGGCGTACGCCAGCGTGCGGTCCTCGCCGAGCGGGGTGCGCATCACCGTCTCGGGGTCACGGGTCTCGTTGCGCAGCGACCGCGCGCGACGGATGATCATGTACTCCAGCTCGGCGGTCATCTCCGGGCCGGTGTGGTGCCGCCGGACGTCCACCTGGAGCTCCATCCGGCGGGCGAAATCCGTACGTACGTGATAGAGGTCGCGCGGCAGGGAGTGGATGGGCCGGGGGTCCCCGAGCATCTCGCTCTCCAGGCCGATGATGTGCGAGACGATGTCGCGCACGGACCACCCCGGAAGGTCCGTCGCCCGGTTCCACTCGCCTTCGACCAGTGGCTTGACCAGCTCGGATATCGCTTCGATGGAGTGCGTCCAGGCGTCGATTGAGGGCTGCAGGCTGGGATGGACGGTCACGGAACCCCTCGGACGGTCGTACGCGGGCTGCTGTCTGTGCAGTTAAGTTACGCTGCGCACGGGCACCCCGGCAGTGCTTTCGGGTGACCATCGTAGGTCGATTTTTGACGGCGAACCGGCTCGAATGCTTAGGCGGTGGTACTGTGCGCGCTTCACTGATCCAGCTTCACGTGGACACGGCGGAACCGGTCAACGCACGTCGCGAGCGGGCCGGTTCGCTGGTCCGCGAGCGCGCGACCAGCGATCTCGTTGTCCTCCCCGAGCTGTGGCCGGTCGGCGCCTTCGCGTTCGAGACGTTCGCCGACCAGGCGGAACCGCTCGAAGGCCCCACGTACCAGGCGATGTCCGAAGCCGCCCGGGACGCTGCCGTCTGGCTGCACGCCGGCTCCTTCGTGGAGCACTCCCCCGACGGCACCCTCTACAACACCTCCCTCGTCTTCTCCCCCGACGGACGGCTCGCCGCTTCCTACCGGAAGATCCACCGCTTCGGCTTCGACAAGGGCGAAGCGGTCCTGATGGGCGCCGGCGACAAGCCCGTCACCGTCCCGCTCCCCGACACCACCCTCGGCCTGGCCACCTGCTACGACCTGCGCTTCCCCGAACTCTTCCGCCAGTTGGTGGACGCCGGCGCACAGACCCTCGTCATCCCCGCCGGCTGGCCCGCCCGCCGCCGCGCCCACTGGTCGCTGCTGGCCCGCGCCCGCGCGGTGGAGAACCAGAGCTACGTACTGGCCTGCGGCACCGCGGGCACGAACGGCGGCGTCGAGCAGGCCGGCCACAGCGTCGCCGTGGACCCGTGGGGCGAGGTGCTGGCGGAGGCCGGCCCGTACGAGGAAGTGCTGACCGTGGAGCTGGATCCGGCCAAGGTGAGCAAGACCCGCGCCGACTTCCCGGCGCTGCGCGACCGGGTACTGGGCCTGGCGACTCCGTGACCGTGCGGGTCCGGGCGTGGCGCCCCCTTAACCGTATGCCGGCGCCGGGCCTCAGCCCTCCCCCCGCTCCCGCTCCGCCAGCCGGATCACACCCACCGCGACGGCGATGAGCAGCGGGGGATCGGCGTCCTCCCGCACCACCTGCACCGCGTAGGCGTCCCGTACGGACAGCCAGCGGCGCGAGATGTCGGCCAGCAGTTCGCCGTCGTACTCGACGGCGAACTCGCGGTCCAGGATCTTGCCGCTGACATCCAGCTCGGTGCCGTCCACCAGTTCCACGCGGTAGTGGTTGCGCAGCAGCGACAGCCGCTTGCGCCGGATGGTGGCCAGCGGCCGGTCGTCCCGCTCGATGGTCATGGTGTCGCGCAGGGCGAGCCACTTCTTGCGGATGGTCACCAGGACGCGCCGCTGGGCGTCCTTCAGCTCGAAGGTCTCGCGCAGCCGCAGCGCCTTCCCGTCGACGAGATAAACGTGCCGCCCGTGTTCATCATCGATCCAGTAATCGTCACCGATGCCGAAGATCCGGTCATGAATGAGAAACCTCATGCCGGACATGTTCCCGGCCACCACCCGCCAGCGGCCCACACCACACCGCACCACTCCCCACCGGTCCACACCCCTCCCCTCCTCGCTCTCCTCCTCCCTCCCCTCCCCTCCCCGCCCCTCCCCGACCCGCCATCACAGGACCCGGCGGCCCGTACAGCCAGGTGACCTTCCGCTCCCCCCTCGCGGGTCCTTCACCACCCCGCGCCGCCCCGCGCGGACCATGGCCCCATGGCAGAAGCGGTCACCACACGTCGGTTCACTCCCGAGGCGGGCTGTTCCCGCTGCACCACCCTCGACATGGCCCGCCGCCACGCGAAGGCCATCCACGACCGCAGCGCCGAGACGGACGCCCGCGTGCTGATCAGACAGCACATGCACAGGGATCACGGGACGGTACTGGAGGTGGGGTGGACGTGAGGGCGGCCCGGGGCCGTGTGTCGTACACCCGTGACCGCGTGTTCATGCCCAAGTGGCACCCTTGAACCATGAACGACGCCGCCCCCGCTTCGAACACCCCGCGCCGCGCCCGTGTCCGCGCCCCCGAGCTGATCGGCAAGGGCGGCTGGCTGAACACCGGCGGTAAGGAATACACCCTCGCCGACTTCCGAGGTCGCATTTTGATCTTGGATTTTTGGACCTTCTGCTGCGTGAACTGCCTCCACGTCCTCGACGAGCTGCGGGAGCTGGAGGAGCGGCACCGGGACACCGTGGTGATCATCGGGGTGCACTCGCCGAAGTTCGTGCACGAGGCCGAGCATCAGGCCGTCGTGGACGCCGTCGAGCGGTACGAGGTCGAGCACCCGGTGCTGGACGACCCCGAGCTGGCCACCTGGAAGCAGTACGCGGTGCGGGCCTGGCCGACGCTCGTCGTCATCGACCCCGAGGGCTACGTCGTCGCCCAGCACGCCGGTGAGGGGCACGCCCACGCCATCGAGACGCTGGTGGCGGAGCTGGAGGCGGAGCACGAGGCGAAGGGGACGCTGCGGCGCGGCGACGGGCCGTACGTACCGCCGGAGCCGGTCGCCACCGACCTGCGCTTCCCGGGCAAGGCGCTGCGCCTGCCCGGCGGCACCTTCCTGGTCTCCGACACCACCCGCCACCAGCTCGTGGAGCTGGCCGCGGACGGCGAGACCGTACTGCGCCGGATCGGCAGCGGCGAGCGCGGCTTCGGCCCGGACTCCTTCAGCGAGCCGCAGGGCCTGGCGCTGCTGCCGGACGGCAAGGTGGCTGTCGCCGACACCGTCAACCACGCGATCCGTACGTTCGACCCGGAGACCGGCGAGATCGCGACGGTGGCCGGGACCGGCAAGCAGTGGTGGCAGGGTTCGGCGACCTCCGGCCCCGCCCTCGACGTCGATCTGTCCTCGCCGTGGGACGTGGCCTGGTGGCAGGACCGGCTGTGGATCGCGATGGCGGGCGTACACCAGCTGTGGACGTACGACCCGGCCACCGGGACCGTCGGGGCGGCCGCCGGTACGACCAACGAGGGCCTGGTGGACGGGCCGGCCGCGGAGGCGTGGTTCGCGCAGCCGTCCGGCCTGGCGGCGGCCGGTGACCGGCTGTGGATCGCGGACTCCGAGACCAGCGCGGTCCGCTGGCTGGACACGGACCTCGTCGTGCACACCGCGGTCGGCACCGGCCTGTTCGACTTCGGCCACCGCGACGGCGCGGCATCCCAGGCGCTCCTCCAGCACCCGCTGGGCGTCACCGCGCTGCCCGACGGCTCGGTGGCCGTCTCCGACACGTACAACCACGCGCTGCGCCGCTACGACCCCGCGACCGGCGAGGTCAGCACGCTCGCGACGGACCTGCGCGAACCGTCCGACGCGGTACTCGTGGGCGGCGAGGGCTCCGGTGACCCGGAGATCGTCGTGGTCGAGTCGGCGCGGCACCGGCTGACCCGCCTGCGGCTGCCCGAGGAGGCCGTACGGGTCGAGTCCGTCGCCCACCGCACGCAGCGCGCGGCGACCGAGGTCGGCCCCGGCAAACTCCGCCTCGACGTCATCTTCCAGGCCCCGGCCGGCCAGAAACTGGACCTCCGGTACGGCCCGTCCACCCGCCTCCTGGTCAGCTCCACGCCCCCGGAACTCCTGGCCTCCGGCGACGGCGCGGACACCGACCTCGCCCGCGACCTGGTCCTGGCGGACGGCGTGACGGAGGGCGTGCTGCACGTCTCCGCGATGGCGGCGTCCTGCGACGACGACCCGGCGATCGAGTACCCGGCCTGCCATGTGCACCAGCAGGACTGGGGCGTCCCGGTGCGGGTCGTCGAGGGCGGGACGGAGCGGCTGGCGCTGGTGCTGGCGGGGATGGACGAGGGCGCGGCCCAGCAGTAGCCGGTCAGGGACGGGCGGCCCTCGCCCGGGCCGCCCGCCGTCCGCCCCACCGCTACCCCTTCGGCTTCGTATAGCTCTCCGCCCGGTTCAGCGTGCTCTGCCAGTACGTGACCTGGGAGGCGCCCACCGCCACCGGCGCGTTACGGAAGTCGACGCGCTGCGGCGGCCCCTTCGGGCTGCCGTTCACATCACTGCCACTGAACTCGACCGTCGCGTACGTCTTCTTGCCGCTGCCCTTTTCGGCGGCGGTGCCGGTCGGAATGCTCGCCCAGATGGTCCCCTTGGGCCGTACGGTCTCCACGTCCCCGCCCATGACATTGCTGTCCTTGAGCAGCGGCAGCGGGTCCTTCGCCCCGTTGAAGCGGACCAGCGGGTGGTTGTAGACCAGGCAGGAGCGGGTGCTGCTGGTATTCACGGCCTTGATCACCACATGATCGTTGGGCGCGTGCGAATAAATCTCGAACCGGAACATCCCGGGCCCGCACGCCCGCGCACCGCCTGACCCGGCCGCCGCACCGGCACCCGCACCGGCCGCCGCCCCACCGCCGATGATCTTTTTCTTCTTGCTCTTGGACGAGGACTTCGACGACTTCGACGACGACTTCGACGACGATTTCTTCGAGCTCTTGCTGCTCTTCGAATTCCCGGAACAGCCGGTCAGAGCGACCGACCCGGCCATCGCGACGGCGAGCGCCGCGTACGCGGCGGGGCGGCGGGAGCGGCGTGCGGTCATGGGTCCCCCAGGGGTGTCACTGCGAATAGTGGTATGAGTGCGGCGGTGGTGCGTGTGACGGTGTCATGGCAACGACACCATAGCGAGTGGCCGGTGATACGCCAGAGCCGTCGGGGGCGCCTCGTCGTCAGTGACCGGCCTTGTCGCTTTTCTTCGTATTGAGGGTCGGTCCGCGAAGGGTGAGCCGATTGCATTGATCACGTACGGCGGAATGTCGCATTTCCGGGCAGGATATGCGTCGGTGCGTCGGTGCGTTTCGCATTCCGGGGCTTCTGCTCGTCGTTGGAGTGTCAGCGGCGGGCCCTACCATCGGAGTAAGCCGCCGAGCCTGATCGAACCCACCGAGGTGATCGTGAGCAACTGGGCCGATTTCACGACTGGTAAGCGCATCAAGCACCTGCGGGGTTCCGACCTGACGCAGCAGGGGCTCGCCGAGGCCGCGGGCGTGTCCCTCGCCCTGGTGCAGAAGGCCGAGCAGGACCGTGGCGAGCTGTCCGTGGGTTCGCTGCTCAGGATCGCCGGTGCGCTGAACACGGACGTATCCGTGGTCTTGGGCCAACAGGCACCGCGCCGGGGCGCGAGCCGGGACACCAGGGCCGCGCTGCGGAGGCTTTCCGACGCGGTGCACGAGAGTGCCCTCGGGGACTGGGACGGTGCGGGGGAGCCGAGCACGCTCGGCGAGCTGTCAGCCGCCCACAAGCGCGTGGAGGTCACGTACTGGCGCGGCGACTACGGTGAGTTGAGCGAGCTCATCGCCAAGGTGCTGCTCGAAGGAAGCGTCCGGTACGGGCAGGCGACGGGGTACGAGCGCGAACGACTGGGGTCGGTCCTCGCCGGCACGTACCAGTTCGCGTCGTCGGCCGCGATCCTGCTCGGCCAGCGCGATCTCGCCCTGAGCGCACTCACCTCCGCGCGCCGCCTGGCCGAAGACTCCGGTGATGTCGTGCTGGCCGCGCTCCTGGAGTCGACGTTGTCATGGATCCACCTGCGTAGCGCGAAGGTTTCCCGGGCGGTGGCCGTCGCCGAGCGTGCCGCGCTGCGGATCGAGCCGTCGTTCAGCAAGGCGTCCGGCCCGCAACTGCTCGCATACGGACGGCTGATGATCTCCGCGGCGGTCGCCGCCTCGCGACGCGGCGATTCCGTATCCGCGGATGACTACCTGTCGCAGGCGCACGCGGCAGCGGCGAGGCTCGGTCGGGACGTGGCGCTGTACGGCACCCACTTCGGCCCCACCGCGGCGAACACCGAAGCCGTGGGAATCGCCGTGGCGCTCGGAAACTACGGAAAGGCGCTTGGCCTGGCATCCCGCACGGAACTGCCACCTTCCATGCCCAAACTCGCGCGCAACCGCTACAAGCTCGACGTTGCCCTCGCCCAGTGCGGGACCGGCCTCCACGACCAGGCAGGCAACACGCTGGTCGAAGTCGGGCTCGACGCTCCGGAATGGGTCAGGCACCAGGCGTTGCCCGCCGTCATCGGGAAGCGGCTCGCGAACGTCTCGACGGCACGTGTCCGACGGATCGGTGAGGTGATCGGAGTGCCCTTGATCGCATGAGTCCCACGGAGCGTACGAGCCGGGACCGGTGGCCGCCGTCGGTCCTACGCCTCATCACTTCACCGTGCGCGAGTGTGTGGGCACGCTTGGTGCATGGTCAGCGTCGAGAGCGGACAGAGGCAAGGACAGACCGCGCACCGTCGAAGCGGGCACACCCTGAGATGCCGTCAGGCACTCGCGGACGCGGCAGCGGGCATGTCACCGGGCGGGACCGCCGTACCCACCGACCCCGCGAGAATCGCCCGCTTCCGCTGCGTGATCTACCTGTGCGGCGCACCCGACACCGACCTCGGCACAGCCCGCAAGGAATGCACCGAGTACGCCGGTGGATTCGGGTGGGAGATCACCGACGTGATCGAGGAGTACATGGGGTTGCTGCCCCCTGAAGGACGCGACGGGCTGCGGCGAGCAGTCGAGTGCGTGCAGCTCGGCGAAGCCGGTGCCGTGCTCACCGCATGGCGCTCGATGATCTCGCCATTGCCTCAGGAGTACGACGCCATCGCGCGTGAGGTCGAAAAGGCCGGCGGTTTCCTGCACATCAGGGATTCGGGGCGCAAGCAGGAGGAGCGGAAGCCGTGACCGTACCGCAGGAAGACATGAGCCGCCCGCCTGCACCCGCGCCCGGCTGTGAGACATGCACAGCACTAGCCGCGCAGCGCGCAGAGGCCCGAGCCCGGTTCGACGCCAGCGCACAGACCGATGCCAACGTCCTCATGCGCCAGCACCAGCGGCGGGAGCATTCCTGATGCCTCGTCGGACGTTCCGGTACGTGCCTTTCACGATCACGCAGGACCGGACGGCGGAGCCGGAGTACGAGGCCCGGTGCGTGTCGGGGGACGAAACCGAATGCGGCGCGGTCTCCGGTACGTACCACGCGCCGGGTCCGGTCGAGGAGTGGCAGCGCAAGCACACACAGGAGACCGGGCACCGGCGCTATCGCCGGAATTTCGGGGATTACGCGGTGCTTCAGCCTCCGCCGGGTTTTGCCGAGTGGGCGTGGACGACTGCTGGGTCGCCGTGATCACTTGCCGGTACGGGCTCGCGCCCGTCAGTCCTCGTAATGCATCCGATGCGTCTCCTCCACCACCGGGGCCGCCGGGCTCGGTGGCTGCATGCGGCGGCGTTTGAAGATGCTGACGTAAGCCGCTATGCCGATGATGCCTACGGCCATCAGGATCAGGCCGACGAGGTGCACGTTGACCCCGGCCATGTGCCAGTCCACCGCGAAGGTCAGGATGCCCCCGATCGCGAGTAGACCGATGCACCATCCGATGCCCATGGTTTCCGCCTCCGTACGCGATTGGATGTTCCGGGCCGGTCGTTGCCCGGGTACCCGGCGCCCCGAGTACCAATCGCGCGGCGCGGCGGGCCCGTTGTCAGGGGGCGAGGGCGGGGTTCAGGTCGCGTTGCCAGTGCGAGACGCGTGCGGTGTCGTCCAGGTGGACGCCCTGCGGGAGCCGGACGCGGGCCTGGGGGCCGGGGAGGGTGTGGCCGTCGCGGTCGGTGAAGGCGATCGACAGGGAGCGGGTTGCACGGCCGGTGGCGGACGGGGTGAGGGTGGCGTACGCGGTGCCGCCCGGAGTGAGGGTGAGTGAGGAGCGGTGGGCGCGCTTGGCGTGCGGGGCGAGGGCCGCGTCCGCGTCGTCGGGCCGCAAGTGGGGGAAGCCGTGCAGGTCACAGGGGGTACCGGAGGTGTTGGTGACCTGGAGGAGGATGCGGCCGGGCGGTTGGGGGAGCGGCTTGGCGGCGAGCGTCACCTTGGCCGGGTCGCAGGAGGCGTGTCCGCCGGTGACGGCCTGGCTGGTGTGGGAGCCGGTCATGTCCGGGCCCAGGGGTTCGTCCGCGCCGCCGGAATCCTTGCCGAAGGGGTGGAACGGCCTGCCGTCGCTCGTCTTGAGCGCCTCCTGACCGCCGCACGCGGTGAGCAGGCCGAGGGCGGCCACCGCCGTGAGCCCGGCGGCAGCGGTCCGCAGCGTGCGGGTACGGGTGCGGGTACGGATGTCGGCGAGCGTACGGGTACGGGTGCCGGCGAGCGTACGGGTACGGGCGCGCCCGCCGCCGTTGCGGCTGCGGTCGCGGCGTGCGGTGGCTGCCTCCGTAACGGTGCGGCGCGGCATGGGGTCTCCCGGGGTCGCTGCTGGTGCTGCATGCTGCGATGCCACCTTGACCTGCCGGGCTGCCGCTTGACTAACGCTTCCCTAACGGAACCGGCACGGAGTGGCAGCGGCGGTGCGGACCACCGCGCCGACCACGGCAGCCCGTATCCGGCCGGGGGGATCGGTACCGGCCGGGGTGGACGGTTTCGCGGCGAAATGCGGCCTGTCGCGTACTACCGCACGGGTTCAGGCGGCTTTCATCCTGCGGTGGGGTGCCCGGGGCGTCGACCATCGGCCGAGCGGCGCACGCGTATGCCCGCGTACGTAGGGGTCCGGGACCCGAACCCCGGTGCGCCGCTCGGCCCGCCTTCAGCTTCCGCCGCTCCCGCCGCTCCCTCCGCCCGGCCCCTCGTCCCGGGCGAACAGCTGCGTCAGCGTGCTGATGGTGTAGACGTCGGTGGCCTCCTCGTCGACCAGGTGCATTTCGGCGAGGCGGTCCAGGCCGTCCTGGATGTCCTCCGGGGCGGAGCCGGCCAGGGACGCGGCGACGGAGGCGTTCAGGTGGCCGTCGGCGTTGGCCGCGAGGGCCCTGAGCAGCCGTGCGTCGTCCGCCGAGAGGCGGGCCACGGACATCCGAAGGGCCGCCGCGACGCCGGTGTCCTCGGCGGACAGCAGGGCCAGCCGACGCCGTTCGTCGCGCAGCGCGGCGGCCAGGCGGGCCAGCCGCCAGCGCGGGCGGGCCGTCAGCTGGGCGGCTGCGGCGCGCAGGGCCAGCGGCAGCCCGTCGCACAGCTCGACCAGTTCGCGCGCGGCGTCCGGGTCGTCGGCGACCCGTTCCGCGCCGAGCATCGCGCCGAGCAGCGCCGTGCCTTCCGCCGCGCCGAGCGCCTGGAGGGGCACCGGCCGGGCGACGTCGGTGGCGACCAGGCCGTCCAGGCGGCTGCGGCTGGTCACGACCGTGGCGCAGTGTTCGCCGCCGGGCAGCAGCGGGCGTACCTGCGCGGAACTCTGCGCGTTGTCGAGGACGACCAGCAGCCGCCGCCCGGCCACCAGCGACCGGAAGAGCGCGGACGCGGACTGGGCGGAGGTGGGGACGCGGTCGGGCGGCGTGCCGAGCGCCAGCAGGAAGTCCCGCAGGATCTCGGCCGGTTCGGCGGGCGCGCCTTCGTTGAAGCCGCGCAGGTCCGCGAAGAGCTGCCCGTCGGGGAAGGCCTCGGCGTGCCCGTGGGCCCACTGCACGGCGCACGCGGTCTTGCCGACACCGGCCGGGCCGGTGACGACGGCGAGCGGGCTCTCACCCGGTACGGCGGACCGCACCACGGCGCTCAGCGCGGTGAGCTGCTGCTCCCGCCCGAGGAAGCGGGCGGGTGGGCGGGGGAGCAGACGCGGGGCGGAGGGGCTGGCGGAGGGAGTGTCCATGGCGGCGGGGCCGCCTGCCGCCTGCGCGGGCACGCGGGGGTCCGACTGGGTGGGTACGCGAGGGTCTGCCTGGGCATGTGCCCGGGGGTCCGCCAGGGCGGGTGCCCGAGGGGCAGCCTGCGCGGGTACGCGGGGGTCCGCCTGGGCGGCGTTGCCGGCCGTACGGGCCTGGGCCCGCCCGCCGCCGGACTTGCCGCCGCCCTCGGCACCCTCGGCCCGCAGGATCTCCTCGTACGCCCTCTTGAGCCGCGCCCCCGGCCCGACGCCCAGTTCCTCGTCGAGGAGCCGCCGCGTCCGGTGGTACCACTCCATCGCGTCGGACTGCCGCCCCGTACGGAACAGCGCCTGCATCAGGTCGGCGACCATCCCCTCCCGCAGCGGGTTGTTGACCGCCGCGGTGTAGAGGACCGCCGCGGCCTGTTCGTGTTCGCCCAGCGCGCTGTGGGCACGCGCCAGGGCCTCGGTAGCGGTGAGCCGCTGTTCCTCCAGCGCGTGCGCGGCGGCGGCGAACGGCGGGCTGGTGACGGTGCCGGTGAGTGCCGGGCCGCGCCACAGGCCGAGGGCCTCGCGGAGCAGCGGCACCGCGTCGCCGGGAGCCGCCTCCGGGCGGGCGAGCGCGACCAGTTCGCCGAAGCGGTGGGCGTCGATCAGCTCCTCCGGCAGGCGCAGCAGGTACGCCGAGCCGTGGGTGGCCAGTTCGATGCCGTACGCCTCGGCGCCGCCCCCGGCCAGCGTCGCGCGCAGCCGCGAGACGTGGCCCTGCACGACCGTACGGGCGTGCTCGGGCGGTTCGTCCTCCCACAGGGAGTCGATCAACTGCTCCAGCGGGACGGTGGTGTTGGGCTGCAGGAGCAGCAGCGCCAGCACACTGCGCCGCTTGGCGGGCCCGAGCGCCAGCTCACCGGAGCCGGTGGCGACGGATATCGGGCCCAGCAGGGAGAAGTCCAACTCAGTTCTCCAGGAAGGCCGTCAGGGCGCCGGCCAGCATGTGCGGGTCTTCGCTGCCGCACAGCTCGCGGGCCGAGTGCATGGACAGGATGGCCACACCGATGTCGACGGTGGCGATGCCGTGCCGCGCGGCGGTGATCGGGCCGATGGTGGTGCCGCAGGGCATGGCGTTGTTCGACACGAAGGACTGCCACGGGACGCCGGCCCGCTCGCAGGCGTCGGCGAAGACGGCGCGGCCGGTGCCGTCGGTGGCGTAGCGCTGGTTGACGTTGACCTTGAGGATCGGGCCGCCGTTGGGCAGCGGGTGGTGGCCCGGGTCGTGCCGTTCGGTGTAGTTGGGGTGCAGCGCGTGGCCGGTGTCGGAGGACAGGCAGACCGTGCCGGCGAAGGCGCGGGCGCGGTCCTCGTAGGTGCCGCCGCGTGCGAAGACCGAACGTTCCAGCACCGTGCCGAGCAGCGGGCCGTCGGCGCCGGTGTCGGACTGGCTGCCGTTCTCCTCGTGGTCGAAGGCGGCGAGCACGGGGATGTACGGGGGTTCCTCGGCGGCGGTGGCGACCGTCGCCAGCGCGACCGTACCGGCGTGTACGGACAGCAGGTTGTCCATCCGCGGGCCGGCCACCAGCTCGCGGTCGCGGCCCAGGTAGGCGGGCGGTTCGATGCTGTGCAGCATCAGGTCCCAGCCGCGTATGCCGCCGGCGGCCGCGCCGATCTCCTCCTCGACGAAGGCGATCAGGTCGCCCTCGCGCACCTCGCCCAGGCCCCAGATCGGCGTCATGTGACGCTGCTTGTCGAGCTTGAGGCCGTCGGCGTTGACCGAGCGGTCCAGGTGGACGGCGAGCTGGGGGACGCGCATCAGCGCGCGGTCCACGTTGACCAGCCGGGTGCTGCCGTCGCGCAGCGTGACCCGGCCGCTGAGGCCGAGGTCGCGGTCGAGCCAGGTGTTGAGCAGGGTGCCGCCGTAGACCTCGACGGCGACCTGCCGCCAGCCGCGGTGGCCGGTGTCCGGGATCGGCTTGACGCGCAGGTTGGGCGAGTCGGTGTGGGCGCCGACGATGCGGTACGGGGTGGCGGCGGTGGCGCCCTCCGGGACGTACCAGGCGATGATCGCCCCGCCGCGCAGCACGTACTTGCCGCCGCTCTCCCCGTCCCAGGCGTCGGTCTCGGCGACCTGCCGGAAACCCGCTTTCTCCAGCCGCTCGGCCGCGTTGGCCACCGCGTGGTACGGCGAGGGCGAGGCGGCGAGGAAGGACATCAGGTCGTCGGTGTGGCCGCGGTCGAAGCGGGGGCAATGGCTCATGGTTTCAGCATAAGGACTGCCGGGTGCCCTTCCCTGGTATACGAATCCGCATGCATCACGGTATGGGAACCTCGCTGCCCTTTGGGGCAGGCGGAGGGCCCCGGAATGTGGTCCGGGCACGGGATCACGGCTCAGCCCTGTACGGCTCAGCCCGTACGGCTCCGCCCCGTACGGCTCGCTCCGCACGACGCTGCCCTCGTACGAACCCACCCCGTACGAACCCACTCCCGTACGCCCCGTCCCCCACGACGATGCCCGCCTCCCCGGGGGATGGGAGGCGGGCAACGCCAGTCTTGCGCGCTTGTCTGAGAACGCTGTGAGAGCGTCCCGGTCACCGTCCGTTTCCGGACGGTGCTTAAGCCGTCATTAGAACGCCCTCAGTGCGTCCCACGTCCCTCGGGACCCCTCAGAACGCGGCCTCGTCCAGCTCCATCAGCGACTGGTCGACGGTCTCGGCCAGGCCACGCTGCACGGACACGCCCGGCAGCACGTTGTGCGCGAAGAACTTCGCCGCCGCGATCTTGCCCTCGTAGAACGGCTTGTCCTTGGCGGAGGCGCCGGCCAGCTTCTCGCTCGCGACCGCCGCGCCCTTCAGGAGCAGGTAGCCGACGACCACGTCGCCCGAGGCCATCAGCAGGCGGGTGGTGTTCAGGCCCACCTTGTAGATGGACTTCACGTCCTTCTCGGTGGCCGCGAGGTCGGTCAGCATGGCGCCGACGATGGCCTCCAGGTCGGCGGCGGCCTTGGCCAGTTCGCCGCGGGCGGCCTCCAGCTCCGCGCCGCCGACGGCCTCCGCGAGGAACTTCTTGATCTCCTCGGAGAGGGCGGTCAGGGCCTGGCCCTGGTCGCGGACGATCTTCCGGAAGAAGAAGTCCTGGCCCTGGATGGCGGTGGTGCCCTCGTAGAGGGTGTCGATCTTGGCGTCGCGGATGTACTGCTCGATCGGGTACTCCTGGAGGTACCCGGAGCCGCCGAAGGTCTGGAGCGACTGGGCCAGCTGCTCGTAGGACTTCTCCGAGCCGTAGCCCTTGACGATCGGCAGCAGCAGGTCGTTCAGGCGGGTCGCGGCGGAGGCGTCCTCGCCCGCGGCCTCCTTGGCGATGATCTCGTCCTGGACGGCCGCGGTGTAGAGCACCAGGGCGCGCATGCCCTCGGCGTACGCCTTCTGCGTCATCAGCGCGCGGCGCACGTCGGGGTGGTGGGTGATGGTGACGCGCGGCGCGGTCTTGTCCGTGAAGGCGGCCAGGTCCGGGCCCTGCACGCGCTCCTTGGCGTACTCCAGGGCGTTGAGGTAGCCGGTGGAGAGGGTGGCGATGGCCTTCGTGCCGACCATCATCCGCGCGAACTCGATGATCTTGAACATCTGGCGGATGCCGTCGTGCTTCTCGCCCAGCAGCCAGCCCTTGGCCGGGTGGTTGGCGCCGAAGGTCATCTCGCAGGTGTTGGAGGCCTTCAGGCCCATCTTGTGCTCGACGTTGGTGGCGTAGACGCCGTTGCGCTCGCCCAGCTCGCCGGTCTCCCAGTCGAAGTCGTACTTCGGCACGATGAACAGCGACAGGCCCTTGGTGCCGGGACCGGCACCCTCGGGGCGGGCGAGCACGAAGTGCACGATGTTCTCGGACATGTCGTGCTCACCGGAGGTGATGAAGCGCTTGACGCCCTCGATGTGCCAGCTGCCGTCCTCCTGCCGGACGGCCTTGGTGCGGCCCGCGCCGACGTCCGAGCCCGCGTCCGGCTCGGTCAGCACCATGGTGGAGCCCCACTGCTTGTCCACCATCAGCTGCGCGATCTTGCGCTGCTCCTCGGTGCCCTCGTCGTGCAGCACACCCGCGAAGGCCGGGCCGGAGGCGTACATCCAGATGGCCGGGTTGGCGCCCAGGATGGTCTCGGCGAAGGCCCACAGCAGGGAGCGCGGCGCGGTGGTGCCGCCGATCTCCTCCGGGATGCCCAGGCGCCACCACTCGGCGTCCATGTACGCCTGGTAACTCTTCTTGAAGGTGTCGGGGACCGGCGCGGTGTTGGTGTCCGGGTCGAAGACCGGCGGGTTGCGGTCGGTGTCGGCGAAGGAGTCCGCCAGCTCGTTCTCGGAGAGCCGGGCGATCTCGCTCAGCACGCTCTTGGCGGTGTCCACGTCCATCTCCGCGAACGGTCCGGTGCCGTACACGCTGTCGCGGCCGAGGACCTCGAAGAGGTTGAACTCGATGTCGCGGAGATTCGACTTGTAGTGGCCCATGGGTACGGCTCCGTAAGGTTCGGGAGGAGACCCAGCGCTTGGAAGCGAGGGACCTCAAACGCAATACCAGCAAGTAGCTCCGATGATGCTACCCGTCGGTAATAAGAAGCAACCCCTGACCGCCCATCTGTGACGAGCGTCCCCCGGGCCGCCTCCGCGCTCCTGCCGTCCTACGGCATGCTCATGACCCCACAGTCCTCACGACAGGCTCATGACCCTGCAAGGCCTTGCGGCATGCTCATGCCCCCTTCGGAACCCCGCAGCATGCTCACGGCCGGTCCGACCACTTCCCCGACCTGTCGCTGGTGGTCACCCGGCACACGGCGGGCTTGCCCGGACCCGGCGACTTCCCCGAGGCGACCTGGCGCTCGCCGTCGAGCAGGATCCGGCAGGAGGCGGTGCCGTTGCCGGCCGGTGTGACCTCCAGCAGCGCTTCCTCCCCGCCGTCCACGACGACCGTCTTTCGCCACGGCAGTCGCGTCTCACCGGCTTCCGTCTCGCGCCGCTCGCCGCCCGGGTCCGGGCCGGAGTCGTGCAGGTAGCGCATCTTGGCCGCGTGCGGCGGCCCGCCCGTGGACGTGGCCTCGTACGTCAGGGACCAGGCGGCCCCCGCGTCCCGGAGCTGGACGGCGCCGTACAGCATCAGTCCGCAGGCGGTCAGGGCGGAGACGGTCAGCAGCACGCCGCCGCGGGTGATGCGCGGTTTTCGGCGGTCACGGTCGGTCATCGGTGGCGGCCTCGGCTGGTGGGGGACGGTCTCGTTGGCCGTTCCAACGTAGTGGGCGTGCGGACTCAGTACGCTGTGCGGCATGTACGGCTACGACCAGAACGCGGGCGCCGGGCAGCAGCAGTACGGTGCGCCCCCGCCGCAGCACCCGGCCCCCGGCGGCTACGGCGAGCAGCCGCTGTACCCCGAGCCGTCCCCGCCGTCCCTCGCCGACGCGGTGCGTGCCTTCACCACCGGGTCGATGTCCGCGGAGGACTTCCAGGGCATCTTCTCCACGTCCAAGGTCTACTGCCCGCGCGGCGACAACCCCGGCTTCCTGGCGCTGCACAACACCCAGCAGCCGGTCATCCCGATGTTCACCTCGCTCAAGGAACTGCGCCGGTACGCGGGCAAGGAGTCCAAGTACTTCGTCATCACCGGCGCCGAGGTCCTCGACCTGCTCCCCACCGGCTACGGCTTCGTCCTGGACATGGAGGGCGACCACCGGATGGTCTTCGACGCCAAGTCGGTGGAGCAGATGGTCGACTTCGCGATGCGGCGAATGTACGGCTGAGGCTTCGCGCGGCCGCGTACGTACGGCTGAGGCCCGTTTCGAGCGGTGGCACCGGAGGGTGCCGCCGCTTTTTGCGTTTTCGCGCTGCCGGAACGATTGCTTCCCGCCGGGGCCCGGCGGGGAATGCCGGCCGCCTTGCTAGTTGTTCAGCCTTCAACTAAATTGAACGGCGAACGACCGAGGAGGCCGTCATGCCCGCAGTGACCGTAGAGAATCCGCTGACCCTGCCGCGTGTCGCGGCGCCCGCCGGGGCCCGGCCGCGCGGCGTGCTCGCCGTGGCCACCGCGCCCAGCGGCTTCGAGGGGGAGGGCTTTCCGGTACGCCGTGCCTTCGCCGGCATCGACTACAAGTACCTGGACCCGTTCATCATGATGGACCAGATGGGCGAGGTGGAGTACGCGCCGGGCGAGCCCAAGGGCACCCCGTGGCACCCGCACCGCGGCTTCGAGACCGTCACGTACCTGATCGACGGCAGCTTCATCCACCGCGACTCGCACGGCGGCGGTGGCGTGATCAACGACGGCGACACCCAGTGGATGACGGCGGGCTCCGGCCTGCTGCACATCGAGGCGCCGCCGGAGGAACTGGTGATGACCGGCGGGCTCTTCCACGGCCTCCAGCTGTGGGTGAACCTCCCCAAGAAGGACAAGATGATGGCGCCGCGCTACCAGGACATCGGCGGCGGCCAGGTCAAGCTGCTGACGTCGGCGGACGGCGGCGCGCTGCTGCGGCTGATCGCCGGTGACATCGACGGTCACCAGGGACCCGGCATCACCCACACACCGATCACGATGATGCATGTCTCGGTCAACCCGGGTGCCGAAGTGACCATCCCGTGGCGCTCGGACTTCAACGCGCTGGCGTACGGGCTGGCCGGGCGCGGCACCGCCGGGCCGGTCGGACGGCCGTTCCGCATGGGCCAGTCCGTGGTGTTCGGCCCCGGCGGCGACTCGCTCACCCTCCGGGCGGACGCCACGCAGGAGTCCCGCAGCCCCAACCTGGAGGTCGTCCTCCTGGGCGGTCAGCCGATCCGCGAGCCGATGATGCACTACGGCCCGTTCGTGATGAACACCCACGCCGAACTGGCCCAGGCCTTCGAGGACTTCCAGGCGGGGCGGCTGGGGACGGTGCCGGCCGAGGGGCACTGAGGACGAGGACGCGCGGCCCGGTACCCCGCGGGGAGCGCATCCGCTCCCCGCGGAATGCCGTCACGTACGGGCGGCCCCGTGATCCACTGGCAGGGTGCGAAACGATCTGAGATCCCCGGACCGTCAGCCGCTCCTCCCGGTCGCCGCCCGCCGTGCCGCGGCCTGGTGCGGTGTGGGCCTGCTCGTCGCCGCTGTGGTGGCCGTCGGCGTCTGGCTGTGTGTGCTGCTGAGCGCCGCCGTCACCCCTGTGCTGCTGGCGCTGCTCGGCAGTGCGCTGCTCGGGCCGGTCTACCGGCGGCTGGTGGCGATGAAACTCAACCGGTCGCTGGCCGCCGGGCTGACCTGCGCGCTGCTGGTCGTGGTGGTCGGCGGCGCCGGCTACATCGTCGTCAGCGCGCTGATCGACACCGGCGACCAGATCCTCGCCTCGCTCAAGGACGCCGCCAAGGAGGTGTCCCGGCACTTCGGCGCCGCGGGCACGTCACTGGACGACATCGTCTCGAACGCCAAGCCGTTCATAGGGAAGTTCGGCGGCACCGCGGCCAGCGGTCTGCTGGAGGGCGTCGGCGTCGTCGCGGCCACGCTCGCCGCCTCCGTGCTCGCCCTGTTCCTCACCTTCTTCTTCCTGCGCGACGCCGACAAGGCCGTCCGCGCGCTGCACGACTGGGCGCCCGGCGACTCGGGGCCGGGCCTGGAGCAGATGGCCCGCCGCGGCTTCCAGGCCATCGAGGGCTTCATGCGCGGTACGACGCTGATCGCGCTGATCGACGCCGTCGGCATCACCATCGGCCTGCTGATCCTCCAGGTGCCCGGCGCGGTCGGCCTGGGCGCGCTGGTCTTCGTCGGCGCCTACATCCCGTATCTGGGCTCGTTCCTGTCCGGCTCGGTGGCCGTGCTGGTCGCGTTCGCCGACGACCGCGGCCCGGCCATCGCGCTGTGGACGCTGGGCATCGTCCTGGTGGTGTTCTTCCTGGAGGGCCACATCCTCCAGCCGATCGTGCAGAGCCGTACGGTCCAGATGCACCCGGCGATCGTGATGCTCGCGATCACCGCGGGCGCCAGCGTCGCCGGGGTGATGGGCATGCTGCTGTCCGTACCGCTGACCGCGGCGGCCTTCGGCGTGCTCTCGGAGCTGCGCCGGCACTACGCCGCGGGCTCGGGCAGCGAGTCGTCGGAGAAGGCGTCCAGGTCCGGCAGCGACGGCTCGGCGCCGGCCGCCGCGTCCTCGTAGAGCTCGAACCACGTCGACTTGCCGTCGCCGCGCGGGTCCACGCCCCACGCGCCGGCCAGCAGCTCCATCAGCATCAGGCCGCGCCCCGAGGACGCCAGCTCGCCCGGGGTGCGGCGGTGCGGCAGCTCGTCGCTGCCGTCCGCCACGTCGACCCGGATACGGCGGTGGCCCCGCGCCCCGGTGATCTCCGCGACCAGCAGCGCGTCGCCGTCCGTGTGCATCAGCACGTTGGTGACCATCTCGGAGACCATCAGGACGGCGGAGTCCACCTGGTCCTCGTCGGTCCAGTCGTGCAGCACGTCGCGCACCTGGTTGCGCGCCTCCGCTATGCGCTCGGGCTCGGCCTGCCGCACGGTGAGCACCGTACGGCGTACGGGCTGGTGCGCCGCCGCGCCGCCGCTGCCCACCCCGCAGCTGCCGCCCTCGCGGCACAGCAGCAGCATCGCTATGTCGTCCTCGCGCCGGTCCACGAACGGGCCGGTGGTGTGGTACGAGGACGGGCCGTGCACGGCCTGTACGAGGGCGTCGGCCAGCCGCTCCAGGCCCGCCGCGTCCTCCAGGGCCGGGGCCACCACCGTCTCCGTGGGCTCCCCGTTCGCGTCCTCGGCCCCGTACGTCTCGATCACGTGCCGCAGCCGCGCCCAGCCCGACTCCAGGTCGTGCCCGCCGGTCTCGATCAGCCCGTCCGTACAGACCAGCATCGTCTCGCCGGGCTCCAGGACCAGCCGGGTGGTGGGGTAGTCGGTGTCCGGCACGATGCCCAGCGGCAGGCCGCCCGCGGTGGGCCGGACGAGCACGGTGCCGTCGGCCATCCGGATGGTCGGGTCGGGATGCCCGGCCCGCGCGATGTCCAGCAGGCCGGTGGCCGGGTCCACCTCGATGTAGAGGCAGGTGGCGAAGCGCGGGTCCTCGCCGCCGAACTCGGTGTCGTTGATCCCGGACAGGAAGCGGGAGGCGCGGGAGAGCACCGCGTCCGGGTGGTGGCCCTCGGAGGCGTAGGCGCGCAGGGCGATGCGAAGCTGTCCCATCAGGCCCGCGGCCCGTACGTCATGGCCCTGTACGTCGCCGATGACCAGCGCGATCCGGCCGGACGGCAGCGTGATCATGTCGTACCAGTCGCCGCCGACCTCCAGCCCGCCGCCGGTGGGCACGTACCGCGCCGCCACCGTCATGCCCGGGATGTCCGGCTGCACGGTCGGCATCATGCTGCGCTGGAGGCCGTCGGTCAGCTCGCGCCGCGACTCCTGGTCGCCGGCCCGGGCCAGCGCCTGGGCGAGCATCCGGGCGACGGTGGTGAGCACCGCGCGCTCGTCGGGCGTGAAGGCGACCGGGGTGCCGAAGCCGGCCATCCAGGCGCCGATCGTGCGGCCCGCGCTGACCAGCGGCAGAAAGGCCCAGGACGTGCGGTTGAAGGGCTCGGCCAGCGGCCAGGTGGCGGGGAAGCGGCGGCGGTAGGCCTCGGGGGTGGGCAGATAGATGGCGCGGCCGGTCCGCACCACCTCGGCGGCCGGGTACTCGGTGTCCAGCGGCATGTCGACGAAAGGCTCGATGTCGCCCTGCTGGTGCCCGTGGTGGCCGATGACGGAGATCCGGTCGCCCTCGATGCCGAAGACCGCCAGGCCGTCCGGGCTGAAGCCGGGCATGGACAGGCCGGCGGCGACCCGCAGCACCTCGGCGGTGGAGTGCGCCTCGGCCAGCGCGCGGCCCGCGTCCAGGAGGAACGCCTCGCGGGAGCGGCGCCAGTCGCCGGTGACCGGGGCGTGCGGGGAGGCGGTGCCGGGCTGGGTCTCGGGGATCTCCTGGACGGTGCCGACCAGCTCGTAGTCCGTGTGGTCGGTCTCGCTGCGCAGGAAGGCGCGGGAGCGGCTGCGCACGACGCGCAGCACCCGGCCCTCACTGTCCATCACGCGCAGCCGGGCCTCGGCGATGGTGCTCTCGGTGACGGCGAGGTTGACGATGCCGGTGATCTCGGCGAAGTCGGCCGGGTGGAGGTGGGAGCGCACCGCCGCCTCGGACAGTTCGACGGGCTCCGCGGGCAGCCCGAGCAGCCGGGCGGTCTCGGCGTCGAGGGTCACCTGTCCCGAGACGTTGTCCCAGCGCCACAGGCCGGTCGCGGTGGCGGCCAGGAGGTCCTTGGTGCGCATTGCATCACTTTAGGTGGGTTTGACGGGAGCCGACCAGCGCGGCGGATACCGCGGCGGACACCCCTATCTTCGCATGGCCCCATTGACGCGTATATGTCAATCGGCGGCCCGTGCCGACCGGTAACCTGGAGCAGTTAACTCTCACACTCCAACTTGCGACGACTTGGATGAGCGATGCATCGGTACCGGTCCCATAACTGTGGCGAGCTCCGAGCCGCGGACGTCGACACCGACGTCCGCCTCAGCGGCTGGCTGCACAACCGACGTGACCTGGGCGGCATCCTCTTCATCGATCTGCGCGACCACTACGGTCTGGTCCAGCTCGTCGCCCGCCCCGGTACCCCCGCCAACGAGGCGCTGTCGTCCCTGACCAAGGAGACCGTCGTCCGTATCGACGGCAAGGTCAGCGCGCGCGGCGCGGACAACGTCAACCCCGACCTGCCCACCGGCGAGATCGAGGTCGAGGTCACCGAGGTCGAGGTGCTCGGCGCCGCCGAGCAGATCCCCTTCACGATCAACACCGAGGACGGCGTCAACGAGGAGAAGCGCCTCGAATACCGCTTCCTCGACCTGCGCCGCGAGCGCATGCACCGCAACCTGATGCTGCGCACCGCCGTCATCTCCGCCATCCGGCACAAGATGACCGCGCTCGGCTTCAACGAGATGGCGACGCCGATCCTGTCCGCGACCTCCCCCGAGGGCGCCCGCGACTTCCTCGTCCCGTCCCGCCTGCACGCCGGCAAGTTCTACGCGCTGCCGCAGGCCCCCCAGCAGTTCAAGCAGCTGCTGATGATCGCGGGCTTCGACCGCTACTTCCAGATCGCGCCCTGCTTCCGCGACGAGGACGCCCGCGCGGACCGCTCGCCGGGCGAGTTCTACCAGCTCGACGTCGAGATGAGCTTCGTCGAGCAGGAGGACGTCTTCGGCCCGATCGAGCAGCTGATGACCGAGCTGTTCACCGAGTTCGGCGGCGGCCGCACGGTCACCTCGCCGTTCCCGCGCATCCCGTTCCGCGAGGCGATGCTCAAGTACGGCTCCGACAAGCCGGACCTGCGCGCCGAGCTGGAGCTGGTCGACGTCTCGTCGGTCTTCGCCGGCTCCGGTTTCAAGGCGTTCGCCGACAAGCACGTCCGCGCCCTGGCCGTACCGGACACCGCCGACCAGCCGCGCAAGTTCTTCGACCAGATGGGTGACTTCGCCGTCCAGCAGGGCGCGAAGGGCCTGGCCTGGGTCCGCGTCGGCGAGGAGAACGCCCTCACCGGCCCGATCGCCAAGTTCCTCACCGAGAACGACGTGAAGGCGCTGGTCGAGGCCCTGGACCTGAAGCCCGGCTCGGCCGTCTTCTTCGGCGCCGGCGAGTTCGACGAGGTCTCCAAGATCATGGGCGCGGTCCGCGTCGAGGCGGCCAAGCGCACCGGCCACTTCGTCGAGGACGAGTTCCGCTTCTGCTGGATCGTCGACTTCCCGATGTTCGAGAAGGACGAGGACACCGGCAAGATCGAGTTCTCCCACAACCCGTTCTCCATGCCGCAGGGCGGCCTGGAGGCGCTGGAGACCAAGGACCCGCTGGACATCCTCGCCTGGCAGTACGACATCGTCTGCAACGGCGTCGAGCTGTCCTCCGGCGCCATCCGCAACCACGAGCCCGAGGTCATGTACAAGGCCTTCGAGATCGCCGGTTACTCGAAGGAGACCGTCGAGGCCGAGTTCGGCGGCATGCTCCGCGCCTTCAAGTTCGGCGCCCCGCCGCACGGCGGCATCGCCCCCGGCGTCGACCGCATCGTCATGCTCCTCGCCGACGAGCCCAACATCCGCGAGACCATCGCCTTCCCGCTCAACGGCAACGCGCAGGACCTGCTGATGGGCGCGCCGACCGAGGTCGACGAGTCGCGGCTGAAGGAGCTGCACCTGTCGATCCGGAAGCCCCAGGTGAAGTAGTTCGTTCGTACGTGTGAAGGGCCCGCGATCCTATGATCGCGGGCCCTTTCGCGTGCCACGCTCCGGGCATGGCGAAAACCGGAGTGGCTTCGGCGGCGGAGGGGGAGGGCGTACGGTGCAACGCACCATCGGTCCCGGAGGAGCCCGACGTGGGCGTCCTCAAGGCGCACGCGAGTGTCCTCAGCCAGGAGCAGTTCGAAGAGCTGGCTCACCTTGGTCTGCGTGTGGAAGAGGCGCTGCGATTGGAACTGATCAACGGGAGGATCCGGGAGAAGCCCATACCGGACGGCGATCACGCGGAGATCATCGCGTGGTTGACGCGTCTGTGCACCCAGATCGATGCAGGGTGGTGGCTTCACGTGGGGCAGGGCCTGCGGGTCGAGAAGTACCGCAAGGGCAATGCCCGCCCCGACGGCTGCCTCGCATCGAGCGATGCCTTCGTCGGCCAGGGTGAGTGGGCGGATGCCGAGGGAGTGCTCATGGCCGTCGAGGTCACTTCCCGTGACTACGACACCAATCGCCGGGACCGCGAGGAGAAGCCCAAGGCGTACGCCGAGGCCGGCATCCCCGTCTACCTGATCGTCGACCCCAACGACGCCACCTGGCATGTGCTCCAGCTCGACGGCCGCCACTACGTCGAGACCGCGAAGGGCATCTTCGGCCAGGAGATCCCCATGCCCGAACCCATGGGCTTCACGGTACGGACGGCGGGCTGGCACCCGTACGGCGGGACCGGCGGTACGTCCGCGTAGGCGCCGCCCCGCATGCCGAGGGCCCAGAACCGGTCACCGGTTCCGGGCCCCCGCCCTACGTCATCGGCCGGTCTACTCCGCCGCCCCGAACCGCTCCCGGTACGCCTCCAGGTCGTCCTCCGTGATCTTCGCGAAGAGCACCGGCGGCACGGTGAACGCCGTGCCGGCCGGGACCGAGGCCAGTGCGCGGGCCTCGTCCGCCGTGACCCAGGCGGCCGTGTCGCCGTCCAGCGCGAACGCGCCGCGCATGGCCTTCGCGGCGCCCGGGATGAACGGCTCCGAGACGATCGCGTACAGGTGGATGAGGTTCATCGCGGTGCGCAGCGTCAGCGCCGCCGCTTCCTGGTCGGTCTTGATCTCCAGCCAGGGGGCCTTCTCCTCCAGGTAGGAGTTGCCCGCGCTCCACAGCGCGCGCAGGGCCGCGGCCGCCTTGCGGAACTGGAGGGCCTCCATGTGGCTCTCGTACTCCGCCAGCAGCTCGGCGATCTGCTCGCCCAGCTTCCGCTCGGCCTCACCGGCCGCCGCGCCCGCCGGCACCTCGTCGCCGAAGCGCTTGCGGGAGAAGGACAGCACCCGGTTGACGAAGTTGCCCAGCGTGTCCGCCAGGTCCTTGTTGACCGAGGAGGAGAACAGCTCCCAGGTGAAGGAGGTGTCGTCGGACTCCGGGGCGTTGGCCATCAGGAAGTAGCGCCAGTAGTCGGCGGGCAGCAGCTCCAGCGCCGCGTCGGTGAAGATGCCGCGCTGCTGCGAGGTGGAGAACTTGCCGCCGTAGTACGTCAGCCAGTTGAACGCCTTGAGGAAGTCGACCTTCTTCCAGGGCTCGCGGGTGCCGAGCTGGGTGGCCGGGAACATCACCGAGTGGAACGGGACGTTGTCCTTGGCCATGAACTCCGTGTAGCGCACGTCGTCGGCCTCGTACCACCACGACTTCCAGTCGCGGTTCGCCGGGTCGGCGTCCGCCCACTCCTTCGTCGAGCCGATGTACTCGATCGGCGCGTCGAACCACACGTAGAAGACCTTGCCCTCGGCGGCCAGCTCCGGCCACACGTCGCCCGGCACCGGCACGCCCCAGTCGAGGTCGCGGGTGATCGCGCGGTCGTGCAGGCCCTCGGTCAGCCACTTGCGGGCGATGGAGGAGGCCAGCGTCGGCCACTCGTCGCCCGCCTCGTCGATGAACTTCTCGACCTCGCCCTGGAGCTTGGACTGGAGCAGGAAGAGGTGCTTGGTCTCACGCACCTCCAGGTCACTGCTGCCGCTGATCGCCGAACGCGCGTCGATCAGGTCGGTCGGGTCCAGGACGCGGGTGCAGTTCTCGCACTGGTCGCCGCGGGCCTTGTCGTAACCGCAGTGCGGGCACGTGCCCACGATGTAGCGGTCCGGCAGGAAGCGGTCGTCGGCGATCGAGAAGACCTGGCGGATGGCCCGCTCCTCGATGAAGCCGTTCTCGTGCAGCTTGCGCGCGAAGTGCTGGGTCAGCTCCACGTTCTGCTGCGAGGAGCTGCGCCCGAAGTGGTCGAACCGCAGGTGGAAGCCGTCGTAGACCGCCTTCTGCGCGTCGTGCTGCTCGGCGCAGAACGCGTCGACCGACTGGCCGGCGTCCTTCGCGGCCAGCTCGGCGGGGGTGCCGTGCTCGTCCGTGGCACAGATGTAGAGCACCTCGTGCCCGCGCTGGCGCATATAGCGCGCGTACACGTCGGCCGGGAGCATGGACCCCACCATGTTGCCCAGGTGCTTGATCCCGTTGATGTACGGAAGGGCGCTGGTGATGAGGTGTCGAGCCATTGCCGGCTGCTCCCAAGTCGCTACGGTGAGTGAGGTTTTGTTCTACGGAACGTCAATATCGTACTGGACCGGTGTCCGGCCGCCGCGCCCGGTTTTCCGCGTCCCGTACGTCCCTTGATCGTTCCGGGCCGGCGGTCAGGGCTCACGGGGCGTTCAGGGCTTTACGGGGCCGTTAGGGCTTACGGGCCACGACCAGCCCCCAGGCGGGGCTGCCGTCGGGGCGCCGGGCGGCACCCTGTACCGGCACCACTTCCACGCCGAACCCGGCCGCGCGCAGGTCGGCGCGTACGGCCCCCAGCGACGAAGTCCGGTAGTACATGACGAACGGCGGACGCCACAGCGCGTTCCGCACGCGCATCACCGCGTCGAAACCGAGCAGCGTCCAGTAGAGCGCGGAGCGCGGGGGCGGCGGCGCGGCGATCGGGAAGGCGAAGATCCCGCCGGGACGCAGGGCCCGGTGGACACCGGCGAAGACGGCGGCACGCTCGGCGGGCAGGAAGTGGCCGAGGGCGCCGAAGGTGACGGCGAGGTCGAAGGCGGTGGTGAAGGGGAGGGTGCGGGCGTCGGCGCGGATGTATGTGACGGTGGGGGTGCCGCTGTGCCCGTACGCCACGGCAGGGCCGCTCGTACGGCCGTACTCCGCCTCCTGGGCCTCCGCGAGCATCCCCGCGCTGAAGTCGACGCCGACGACCCGCTCCCGGCACAGGGACCGCAGTACGCCGATGCCCGCGCCCGTGCCGCAGCAGACGTCGAGCCCCGCCCCGAACCGTCCCTCGGACGGGCCGAGACCACACAGCGCCTCGGCCGTCGCGTCGAGGATCCGGCCGGGGGTGCGGAACGGTGTGTGATCGAACTTCGGGGCCAGCAAGTCGTAGCCGCGCTCCACGGAGGAGAGGGCCTGCGCGGTCAGCTCGCGGAGCGTGGGGCCCTGGGGAGAGAACACGGGGTCAGCGTACTGAGCCGTCGGTGCTGCCGCAGCGGTACGCGGAGCGCGTCCCGTGTACCTACGGGACCTCGGCGCCTTCCCCCTCCCCATGCTTGGGCGCCTTCCCATTCACCAGTACGCCCGCGACGACCGCCGCCAGCAGCATGATCCCCGCGCCCCACCCGATGGCCACCGTGAACCCGTGCACGACGCCGTCCTTCACGACCCCGTCCCGCGCGGCGGGCGTCAGGCGCCCGCCCGCTTCCCGTGCCGCGCGCGCCAGATGACTCCCGATGTACGTCGCACTCGCCGACGTGGCGATCGTGTTCAGCAGCGCCGTACCGATGGAACCGCCCACCTGCTGAGCCGTATTGACGGTCGCCGACGTGACGCCCGAATCCTGCGGCGCCACCCCGGCCGTGGCCGTCGCCATCACCGGCATGAAGATCAGGCCCATTCCCAGCCCGACCAGAATCTCCGACGGGAGCACATGCGATACGTACGCGGGCTCGGCCGTCAGCGTCGTCAGCCAGGCGAGCCCGGCCGCCGCCAGTACGGCACCCGGCACCATCAGCACCCGTGGCGGGATGTGGTGCAGCAGCCGCGCGGATATCTGCGTCGATCCGACGATGATCGCCGCCGTGATCGGCAGAAACGCCATGCCGGTCTTCACCGGCGAATACCCCAGTACCACCTGGAGGTAGTACGTCATGAACAAGAACATCCCGAACATGGCGACGACCGCCAGCGCCATGGTCAGAAACGCACCCGCGCGATTCCGGTTCCGCACGATGTGCAGCGGCAACAACGGGTGCCGGGCCCGGCTCTGCCACCATCCGAAGACGACCAGCAGCGCGGCCCCGCCCACCAGCATCCCCAGCACCAGCCCGTCGTTCCACCCCCGCGGCTGCGCCTCGCTGCACCCGTAAACAATGGCGACCAGCCCACCACAGCCGAGGAGCACGCCCGGTACGTCCAGTCTGGCCGCCCCGCCATGCCCGCGCCGATCGTGCAGAAACACCGAAGCGCCGGCTATCGCTATGAGGGCGATCGGCACGTTCACGTACAGACACCAGCGCCAGTCCAGATACTCGGTCAGCAGCCCGCCCGCTATCAGCCCGATGGCCGACCCGCCACCCGCGATGGCACCGTAAATCCCGAACGCCTTCCCCCGTTCCTTCCCGTCCGTGAACGTCGTCGTCAGCAACGACAGCGCGGCCGGCGCCAGCAACGCCCCGAAAGCCCCCTGCAATGCCCGCGCCCCGAACAGCATCCCCTGCCCGGTGGCCGCCCCACCCAGCGCCGAAGCGACCGCAAACCCCACCAGCCCGGTGACGAACGCCCGCTTCCGCCCCACCAGATCGGCAATCCGCCCACCCAGCAACAACAACCCGCCGAACGCGAGCGTGTACGCGGTGATGACCCACTGCCGATTGGCATCCGACATGCCCAACTCCCGCTGCGCGGAAGGCAGGGCAATATTCACAATCGTCGCGTCCAGCACAACCATCAACTGCGCCAACGCAATGACAACGAGCCCCCACCACCGCCGAGGATCAGGCTCCCCCGCGGCCTCCACCCGCCCCTGCGTCCGACTCTGGCTCTGGCTCATGAGGACCTGCCTTCGCCGTGGTCAACGGTCAGCGGTCACCCGCCAAGGAGCGCCGCAGCCTCAATCCAGCGTAGGCGCCGCCCCGCGACCTCGCGCGTCGGCCGGCTGCGCTTCGCTTATTGCCCGATCGGCACCCTGATTCCTCTTGGCCTGGGTGGACTTCTCTTGCGCCAGGCGACCATTGCTCGTTTCAGAACGATCGGCTAGCCAGTACCAGGTGTTTCATGATGCCGGGAACGTGTCGATAGCGGTTAGTTTGACGTGCTGGCGTGTATGGGCTAAAAAAAATCCCCCGCGTCGCTGATGTTTTGCACGATGCTCACCATGTCGGCATGGGCCGCCATGCAAAATGATTGGTCAGAGGCCTCTATGGCGGCGGCAGTCTCGCTGAACCTCCTGCCGCTGACTTGTTGTTCGGTGATCAGCCGTGTGGGGCAGATGAGCCAGTTTTTTCTTGAGGTGTCGAAAGTCCATTCGATGTTCTTTGGGGGCGAGGTACAAATGGCGGCGATAATTTCCCTCTTTTTCTCTGTGCGTTCATGGTAGCGCCAGGCTGCATAGGGAACTTGAAGGTTCCCGCGTGAATCTCTTCCGCCTGAGACCTTGGACCATTCTAGAAGGCCCAGCGTTGAGACCCCCTGCAAGATTTCTTTCGATGTGATCACTGATCGACCGGAAGCGTGTTCATGTTCACCAGAGGGGGCCATCGTAACCTCCGTCTTTCATGATTATTTTCTTTCCCGGGTTCGAGTGGCGCAATGCCCGCTTGAAGTCGCCCAGGGGGACGGGGTCGGTTCCAAGTTCCGGGTCGTACACGTACTTTCCGTCTGTGTATACGTCATGATAGATGAAGTTTTCGTGTCGAACTCCTTGGGTCCAGTTCTGTGGCACGGCGAACTCTTCCCTTGAAGGAGTCGTGAAGTTCACGATTTTCCCATGGCCTCCGGATCGTCGCAGAATGTACTCGGCAAGTTCGGAGCAATCGACGTTGCCACCCACAGGCGCAGACCTCATGGCCTCTATCGCTGGTTGGTGTGGCGGGTGATCCGGGTGCGGCGGTCGAAAGTCGTAGGTGCCTCGTCCTCCGCCCGTTGGGGTGCAAGGCATCAAGCCGAGCGGGTCGACCCAGGAACTCGGATTGTGCACGTACCCGACTGGGTCGGGGCCGGGCTCAAGCCCGAGGGGATCCTGGGACATGTAACGGCCAGAACCTGGGTCGTAGTAGCGATGAAAGTTGTAGTGAAGCAGGGATTCGGAGTCGAAGTACTGCCCCGGGAAGCGCAACGGCGTGTACGCCGTAGCGTCTGTATTCCAGGTGGTGGTACCCCAAAGGGTGGGGCGGGACCGCCACGCGACCTCTCCCGATTCGGATACCAACTCGGTCGGAGCGCCGACCAGGTCCGTAACGATGTTGAAGAAGCGCTCGTCAATAACCCGTTGAGAGGCAAAAGCCAGGTCGGTCGTAGTGAGTTTGCGCTCCGTTTGGGTCAGGGGGGTCAGGCCCTGGTGGTCCCAGGTGAGGGTTAGGGACTGGGGGGAGTCCGGAGTGGTGGTGGATTGTTCGGTGAGGGTGGGGCCGTCCCAGGTGAAGTGGGTGGATTCGACGGGGGTGGTGCCGTCGGGGGAGAGGCGGTGTTTGGCGGTGCGGCGGCCCAGGGGGTCGTAGGTGTAGCGCCATGTGGTGCCGTCGGGGGTGGTGACGGCGGTGAGGCGGTCTTCCGCGTTCCAGGTGTAGTGCCAGGTGTCCGGCTTGCGGGAGAGGCGGGTTTTCTGGCAGAGGGTTACGCGGCCCAGGGCGTCGTGTTCGTAGCGGATGGAGCCGGCGCGGGTGATGCGGGTGCCGGTGTAGGTGCGGGGGCCTTGGGCGGAAGCGCCGGCGTGTTCGGCGGGCCAGGTGGCGTGGGTCTGGTTGCCGGACTCGTCGTAGGCGTAGGTCTCCGACCAGTCGGCGGCGGTGACGGCTGTGACGCGGCCCGCGCGGTCGAGGTCGAAGGTGCGGTGGCCTCGGGCGGAGTCGTCGATGCCGGTGAGGTTGCCGTCGGGGCGATAGGTGTAGGTGCGGGAGAGGAGGGGGGCCGGGGGCTGGGGCGCCGTACCGGTGGTCGTGGCCCCCAGTGACTGGGCGGTCAGGCGGCCGGTGGGGTCCCAGGCCTGGGTGAGAGTGAGGGCGTCGGAGAGGTGGCGGGCGATTTCGCGGCCGGCGGCGTCGTGGTCGAAGGCGATCGGGTGGCCGGAGGCCGACATGTGGGTGCGGTTGCCGGCGGCGTCGTAGGTGTAGGTGGTGGTGGCGCCGGTGGGTGTGGTGCGGGACGTGCGGCGGCCGAGGACGTCGTAGGTGAGGGACAGCGTGCGGCCGTTGACGGTTTCGGTGAGCACGCGGCCGAGGGCGTCGCGGGTGTAGGTGACGGTCGCGTCGGGGTTGGTGGTGCGGAGGAGGCGACCGGCGGTGTCGTACTCGTAGGTGGTGACGAGGCCCGCGGCGTTCTTCTCGGCGAGCGCGCCGAGGGGGGTGTGGGTGTAGGTGGTGGTCTGGCCGAGTGCGTCCGTGCGGGTGGTCAGTTGGCCGGCGGCGTCGTGCGTGTAGGTGAGGACGCGGTCGTCGAAGTCGGTCTCGGAGGTCAGGCGGCCGGCGGAGTCGTAAGCATAGGTCCAGGTCAGGCCTTGTGGGTTGGTTACCTGGGTGAGGCGTAGTTCGGTGTCGTGGGTGAAGGTGTGGCGGGTGCCGTCCGGGTCGGTGCGGGCGGCGAGCAGGTCGAAGTGGGTGTATTCGAAGCGGGTGACCTGACCGATGGCGTCGGTGTGGGAGGTGCGGTTGCCCTCGCCGTCGTACGTCCAGTGTTCGGCGGCCCCGGTCGGGTCGATGCGGGTGGCGAGCTGGCCTTCGACGGTCCAGACGAAGTGGGTGGTTTCGCCGAGGGGGTCGGTGATGGAGGTGATGCGGCCGAACGCGTCGCGCCGGTAGTGGGTGCGGGCGCCGAGCGGGTCGGTGGTGGAGAGCGGCAGGCCCGCTTCGTTGCAGTAGAGGCGGGTGGTGTTGCCGAGGGCGTCGGTGACGGAGGAGAGGTGGCCTCGGGTGTCGTACGCGTAGTGCGTGGTGGCGCCGGCGGGGTCGGTGGAAGAGGTGCGGTTGCCACCGAGGTCGTAGGTGTGGGTCCAGGTGGCACCGTCCGGGCCGGTCGTGGTCAGGGGCCGGCCACGGTCGTCGTACGTGGTCGTGGTGCGGCTGCCGTCGGGGAGGGTGATCTCCGTGGGGCGGCCTTCGTCGTCGTACGTGAAGAGGGTCGTGCGGCCGAGCGGATCGGTCACGGACAGCACGCGGTGCTTGGCGTCGCGGACCGTGCGGGTCGTGGCACCGGTCGGGTCGGTCGTGGCGACGATCTGGTGGCGGTCGTTGACGAGGTGGCGAGTGACCTGGTCGTGGGAGTTGTGGTGCAGGTTGGTGCGCAGGCCCGTGTCGGGGTCGGGGTCGCCCCAGGTGAAGTGCGCCCGTAGGTGTCCTTCGGTGCCGCTCTGCCAGATGCAGCGGTGCCGGTCGTCGTAGGCGTAGCTGTACGAGCTGTTGTTGGTGTCCGTCCAGGAGGTGATCCGGTCTGCGTCGTCGTAGGTGAAGCGGAGCGGTAGGCCGGTGGAGTTGGTGACCGTGGTGAGGTTGCCGGACTCGTCGTAGCCGTACCGGCGGATGAGCTGGTCGCCGCCGTCGGGGGCCGCTCCCGCCAGGTGGAGGGCGGTGATGCGGCCCGCTTCGGTGGTGAGGAGGAGGCGGTAGCCCGCGCTGTGGGTGATGGCGGTGGGCGTGCCGGTTTCGTCGTAGTCGAAGGTGTGGCGGTTGCCGCGGCGGTCGGATATTTCGTCGAGTACGGCTGTGTCGTCGCTGTACGTGGTGAAGTACCAGCGCGTGCCGCCGGCCGGGTCGGTGAGGACGTAGTCGCCGTCCGGGGTGCGTTCGAGCGGGTGGCCCTCTCCCTCGACGGGCAGGGTGGGGACGCCGACGGCCGGGTGCGGGTAGGCGAGGAGGTCGCCCTCCTCGCCTATGAGGACCACGCCTTCGGCGTCGATCTCCAGGCGCTGGTCGACGGTGCTCATCCAGGTGGGCCCGAACCAGCGGCCCGTCCGGTAGGACGACTCGAACGTACGGGTGAAGGTGAGCGGGAAGCTGCCGGGCAGGGTGATGTCGGTCTGCGGCAGGATCATGCGGCCGGTGGCCATGTCGATCGGGTCGCTGCCGAAGGTCTTGCACCAGGCGCGGCGGGCGCGGTCGCGCAGGGTGCTCTTGCCGCCGTCCTTGAGGGCGGCGCGCGCGGTGTCCTTGGCGGCGCCTTTCGCGCCGGCCTTGAGGACCCCCTTGGCCAGGCCGCTTGTCCCCTTGGCCCCCACGAGGTTGACGATCAGTGAGCCGGCCGCGTCCGCCGGGTCGCTTCCCCAGCCCGTGCCCAGCAGGGCCTTGGGCAGCCGCTCGGGGTGCGCGACCGTGGTGCTGAGCCCCATGAGCGTCGTGGTCACGTTGGACGCGTACTGCCAGGGGTGGGTGATGTTGTACGGGTCGTACGGGTTGACCGTACGGACCAGCTTCACCGTTTCGGACGCGGCCCGGAGCGCGCCGCCTGCCAGGTGGGTCAGCTGGATGCCACCGGACACCACACCGTCCGACAGGTCGGAAAGGACCCGGTCGGTGAACCTGGGCTCCTTCGGAGCGTGGGCCAGCGCCTGGCTGATGGCGTGCTGGGCCCGCTCCGCGGCCTCGTCGCGCTGGTGGCGTGCGCTTTTGAGCAGTTCTTCGGCGGCCTTGCGCCCTTCGGCGCCGGGGTCGGTGAAGGCGCCCGGCTTCTGGGGCTTCTGGCCCGGATCGGAGTTGTTCTCCAGGGCGGAGTTGTACGCGTCCACCTTGGCGTTGTACGAGTCGACCTGGGCCTTGTAGGCGTCAATGGCCTTCTTCGTGGCGTCCTGGGCGGCCTTGTACTTGTGGATGGCCGTCTCGGCCTTGCTCTGCGCCCAGGAAACCGTCTCTCCGTAGGCGTGCAGGGCCTTGCCGGCCGCCTCGCAGGCATCCGCCGCCTGCATCCACTGCTTCGGGTGGGCGTCGAACTTTTCGTGGAAGCTGTCCGCCGCCTTGCCCTCCCAGCCGCCCGAGTCCAGCTTGCGCAGGCCCTGGCCGACCCGTTCGAAGGCGGCGGAGAAGTCCTTGAGGTGCGAGGACGCTTCGTTGATTGCTCCGGCGTCGCCGTGGATCAGGTCCTTGGGGTTCTCGGACTCCCCCAGGTTGCGTTCGTCGACATGGGCTCCGAGGCTGTCGGCGAGCCCCTCGCCCGCGGACCGGACCTTGTCGGCCGCGCCGTCCGCGCCGAGCGTGTCCAGCGCGTCGGCGGTCTTGTCGGTGACGAACTCGACGCCTTCGCCGAACTTCTCCGCGGCGCCGTCGATGATGTCGCCGCCCTTGTCGGCCAGCGAGTTGACGGTGTTCACCAGGCCGTCGAAAACGCCCCCCATCAGCCTTCACCCCCGGCGTCCTGTGCTTCCTGCGGCTTGCTCCTGCCGATGCCCGCCGCCCGGAAGGCCAGGTTGTGCTCGGCGTCACCGGCCCAGCGGGACGTGGACCAGTCCTCCTTCGTCTGCTCCCACGTCTGCCGCACCCGCTCCGCGGCAGCCTTCGAGTCGGCCGAGTTCGGGTTGTAGTCGGCGTCCCTCACCTGCGTGAGCGGGTTGTCGGAGAGAACCTGGCCCCAGGTCTTGTCCTTGAGCTCTTCGGCGGTCAGGGTCGGATTCCCCAGAGCCGCGTTGGACGCCACCTTCAGTTGGCCGGAAACGTATTGTTCCTGCTCGTGGTAAAGGCCGGCCGACAGGTCGAGGCGGCGGGCGAAGGAATTGGCTTCGTGCACCAGGGCCCGTACGCCCCAGGTCCAGCGCTCGCAGAAGGTCTCGAAAGTCGACGCCAGTTCGGCATGTCCGGCTTCCATTCCGGACAGTTGGATCTTCTCGAATCCGTGGCCGAGTTGTGCCTCGCTGTCGAAGCCCAGCTCCTTGAGTTCGGAGATGGTGTCGTTGATGCCTTTGCTGACCTGCTTGAGGGCGTCTTGGTCGAGCTTGTAGCCGTCGCCCGCGCTCATATCCGCTCACCGCCCGGCTGGGCGCCGGTGGCGGTGTCGCGCTGCGGTGCTGCGGCGCTCACCTCGGGAGCCTCGCCGTCCTCCTCGGTGCGGACGGCTACGGCGTCGGGCACGATGCCGGCGGCCGGCGGGAACAGCATGCCCTGCTCGCTGCCCGCGTCCAGGGCGACACCGGCCGGCCCCTCGATGGCCGGTATGACGACATCGAGCAGGCGGGCACCGAGGGCGGAGACGTACTGCCACTCGCTCTGCGGGGTGCTTCCTCTGGAGAGCGCGAACCTGTTGAGGGCTTCCTCGTCCGTGAATGCGTACAGCCAGCGGATACCGCCCATTTCGGCGGACATGAGCCCATCGTTGTCGATGGGCACCAAGACGCTCGTACGGCGGAATTCCCCGACGAGTGCCGCCGGGTCGCCTTCGTACGCGTACATACTGGCAATTTCGTCGGTCAATGGCATAGCTGGCCCCCACCCCCGTGCGGTCAATGCCGTAACACTCTTACACATGGCACTGACAATGGGCCTGAGCCCCGGGAGAACCGTCTGACCCGGTGTTGTGATGAAGAATTCAACAACGGGGAACGTGCCGGACACGTCGTCGGCCGCGGCGGGCCGGGGCGGCCCGCCGCGGCCGGTGGGTGGAGCTGTGAGGTGCTGGAGAGGCGGGGAGGCGGGGAGTCGGGGAGGCGGGGAGGCGAGGGAGGTGAGGGAGGCCGGGAGTCAGTCGGGGAGGATGCCGGCTTTGCGGGCCTCGGTGAGCCAGGTGGGGAACTCGGTCATGAGCTGCTGGTAGAGGTCCGCGTCGGCGACGGCGCGGGGGTCGCGGCCGGCGTGGAAGAAGCCCGCGTTGTCGATGACGCGCTTCTCCGGGACGGCCAGTTCGTCCAGCTTGCGGAGGAAGTCGAAGCCCTTGGCGTCCGGGTCGCCGAAGCCGACGAACTGCCAGAAGATGGGCAGCTTCGCGGCCTCGCAGAGGGCCTTCTCGGCGGCCGGCTTCGAGGTGGGGGCTCCGTCGGTCTGGAAGATGACGAAGGCCGGGTCGGTGGCGCCGGACTTCTCGTAGTGCTCGATGACGGCGTTGATGGCCCAGTGGTAGTTCGTGCGGCCCATGTGACCGAGGCCCGCGTGCAACTCCTCGATGCGGCCCTCGTAGTTGGCCAGATCCAGTTCGGCGGTGCCGTCGACGTCGGTGGAGAAGAAGACCACCGGCACGGTGCCGTCGTCGTCGAGGTTGGCGGACAGGCCGAGGGCCTGTTCGGCGAGGTGCTGGACCGTGCCGTCCTTGTAGTAGTTGCGCATCGAGCCGGAGCGGTCGAGTACGAGGTAGACGGCCGCGCGCTGAGTGGCCAGCCCCTGCTTTTCGAGGGAGACCCGGGCCGCCTTGTAGAGGCTGACGAGGCCGGGGGCCTGGGACTCGACCTTGGTGAGGGAGATGGCGGTCGCGGGGGCTTCAGGCACGGGTTCCGGTCGGGGGGCGGATTCCGGCTGAGAGGAGGCGTCCGGCTGGGGCGTGGCTTCGGGCTGAAGCGTGTTCTCGGGCTGGGGCGTGGCTTCCGGCTTCGGCTCGGTCTTGGCCGCGGCATCCGGCTCCGCCTTGGTGACGGGGGCCGGCTCCGCCTTTGTGACCGGCGTCGGCTCCGCCTCGGGTTCCCGGGTTGGCTCCGCCTTGGCCGCGGCCTCAGGTTTGGCCGTGGCCTTCGGCTCCGCCTCGACTACGGGCTCCGGCTTGGTCACGGCCTCCGGCTTGGTCACGGCCTCCGGCTCCACCTTGCCCGCGGCCTCCACCTTGCCCGCGGCCTCCGGCTTGCCCGCAACCTCCGGCTCCGCCTCGACCACGGCCTCGACCTTGCCCGCGTCCCCAGCCTCGGCATCCGGCTCCGCCTTCCCCGGCGTCTTCGGGTTGTCGAACGCCTGGGAGACGAGGTCGGACGCCGAGTCCTCGGGGGCGGGGGCGGCGTCCGGGGTGGTGGCCTGGGTGGGGAGGGAGGGGGATGGGGTGTCGGTGGGGGCGGTGCGGGCGGTGGGGACGGCGGGGTCACGGGGGGCGGCGGGCTCCGGGGTGGCCTCTTCGCGGGCCTCCGGGATCGTGGCCGCTTCCGGCGTCCGCGTGCCGCTCGCCGCCTCGTTCGATTCCTCGCGGGCCGCCTTGGAGCGACCGAAAGCGTTGCGCAGCAGACTCCGAATGCCCATCGGCGAACCTCTCTAGCGTGTGTACGGTGCGGCGAATGTCCGAGAAGCGCGGACATGTCCCTGACCAGGCCGGACACGTAAGGGTAGCCGCCTGGCCCGGTCCCATCGTGGGACCCCGCGCGTCTCGCGGCACGCCCCGTTCGGGTGTTTTGCGGTGCGGAGTGGTGTGGGGGCGGGGTGTTTGTCGGGTGGGGGTGTGATGGGGGTGCGGTGGGTGGGGTGGGTGCGTGGTCGTGGGGGCGTGTGGGGGAGAGCGTATGTGCGCCGGTTGGATGTGCGAAGCGGGGAACGGAAATTGGGACGCCGATGTCCGGGCGTCCGCCCTGTTCGGATCCGTTCGGTGCCTGTGGGCCCGGCCTTCCCCGTCCCGTTCGCGTCCGTTCGGCGCCCGTGGGCCCGGTCTTTCCCGCCCTGTTCGCGTCCGCTCGGCGCCCATGGCCCCTCCGCCCCCTCCGCCCCGTTCGCCCTCCGTCCGGTGACCATAGCCCCGGCCGCCCGTTGACCCTGGCGGCGGTTCGGGAGGGGCAGGCAACCCTCGTACGGGTGACGGGAGATGTGGGCGAATGGGGCTGACCAGTCAGTCGCTCGAAGTCGTGGTGGCCATGCTGGCGGTGGCCTGTGTGGGCCTCACGGTGTGGCAGTGGCCGCGGCTGTCCGGACGCGGGGTGCTGCCCGTGCTGGGCAGGCTCGGGTCCGTCCTCGTCACGCAGGTGGCGGTGCTGTGTTCGCTCGCGCTCGCCGTGAACTCCAGCTTCGCGTTCTACAGCAGCTGGGACGAGCTGCTGGGCAACACCGACGAGGCTCCGGTGGCGGTCGGCAAGGGCGGTGGCGGTCCGCGGTACGCCGATGCCGGCAGTCTGCGGGGCGGTCTGGTCCAGCCGGCCGGGCCGCAGGGCTTGGACCGGGTGAGCGGGCTGCCGAAGGGGGCACCGGACAAGGTCGGCAAGGTGGAGTCCGTACGGATCGTGGGGCGCCGCACCCGCGTCATCAACCCGGCCTTCGTCTACCTGCCGCCGCAGTACTTCCAGCACCAGTACCGCCGCCAGCGCTTCCCCGTCTCCGTCGTCATCAGCGGCTACCCGGGCGGCATCATGAACCTCGCCCAGCACCTCCGCATCCCGCAGACCGCGGGTGAGCTGATCGAGGGGGGCCGGATGCAGCCGACCGTCCTGGTGATGGTCCGGCCCACGATCGCGCCGCCGCGCGACACCGAGTGCGTGGACGTGCCGGGCGGGCCGCAGGCCGAGTCGTTCTTCACGCGCGATCTGCCGGAGGCCGTCAAGGCGGCGTACCGGGTGGGGCACGACCCCAGCGCGTGGGGCGCGTTCGGCTATTCGTCCGGCGGTACGTGTTCGCTGCTGCTGGCCCTGCGCAACCCCGGCGTCTACACCTCGGCCGTATCGCTGTCCGGTGATTACGCGGTGAAGGACGACCTGACGACCGGGAGCCTGTTCGGCAGCGGGGCCGCGGCCGCGCAGCGCGAGCGCGAGCACGATCTGCTGTGGCGGCTGCGGAACCGGCCCGTGCCGCAGATCTCCGCGCTGGTGGCCAGCAGCCGTCTGGGTGAGCCGAACTACCGCGACACCCTGCGGTTCATCCAGGCCGCGAGGCCCCCGATGACGATCGACTCGATCATCCTGCCGCGCGGCAGCCACCAGTTCTCGACGTGGCGGCGGGAGGTGGCGCCGGCACTGGAATGGCAGGGGCGGCAGCTGACGTTCCCGCAGGACGTGGAGTCGGCGCACGCACGGCCCAAGCGGCCGGGGGCGGGGGCGGTGCCGCCCCCGTCGGCCACGGCACCCGCGTCTCCCGGAGGGCCTTCGGGCACCGGGTAAGGCCGTCGGCTGGAGAAGATGCCCCGAACCCCACCCGTCCGGCCCACCCGGCGCGACACCCGCCCCTCCACCGCGGTGAACTTCTACCGTGACCGCCACTCCGGAAATCGTGACCACTGCTCCGGATCTCCTGACCACCGCTCCGGAAACCGTGACCACTGCTCCGGATCTCCTGACCGCCGCTCCGGAAACCGTGACCACCGCTCCGGGTCTCGTGACCGCCACTCCGGATCTCCTGACCACCGCTCCGGAAACCGTGGCCGCCCCTCCGGCCACCATGACCGCCGCTCCGGCTACCGCGACCGCCCCTCCGGACGACTGCCTGGCCCGCAACGACTGGATCTGCGGCGACTACCTCGCCACCCGCCGCCACATCCTCCTCGACGCCGTCCTCCAGCACCTGCACCTCACCGTGGTCTCCGTGCTGCTCGGTCTGGTGATCGCGCTGCCGCTGGCACTGGTCGCGCGCCGGTGGCGGTGGGCCGTGGGGCCCGTACTGGGCCTGACCACCGTGCTCTACACCATCCCGTCGCTGGCGATGTTCTCGCTGCTGCTGCCGCTGTACGGGCTGTCCGCCACGCTCGTGATCGTGGGCCTTGCGCTGTACTCGCTCACCCTCCTCGTACGGAACATCCTCGCGGGCCTGGCGGGCGTACCGGAGGAGGCGAAGGAAGCCGCCCGCGGCATGGGGTACGGGCCGCTGCGGCAGCTGCTGGCCGTCGAACTGCCGCTGGCGGTGCCCGCCGCGATGGCCGGGCTGCGCATCGCCACCGTCTCGGCCGTCGCGCTGACCACGATCGGCGCGATCGTCGGCCACGGCGGGCTGGGCAACCTGATCTACGCGGGCATGAACGCGTACTTCAAGGCACAGGTGCTGACGGCGTCCGTCCTGTGCGTCGTCATCGCCGTCGCCTTCGATCTGCTGCTGCTCGGCTTGGAGCGGCTGCTGACGCCGTGGCGGCGCGCATGAGCACCCTCGGCGAGGTGTGGACCTGGCTCGGTACGGGCGCGAACTGGGCCGGTGAGAACGGCGTGTGGCACCGGCTCGTGGAACACGTGTCGCTGACCGTCGGCTGTCTGTCCGCCTCGTGCCTGATCGCGCTGCCCGTCGCCGTCACCCTCGGGCACCTCGGCCGCGGCGGCGCGCTGGCCGTCAACCTCGCGAACGTCGGCCGCGCCGTACCCACCTTCGCGGTGCTGGTGCTCCTCCTGCTCACGCCGCTCGGGCGGCACGGGGACTGGCCGACGTTCATCGCGCTGGTGCTGTTCGCGCTGCCGCCGCTGCTGACCAACGCGTACGTCGGCATGCGGGGGGTGGACCGGAACGTGGTGGAGGCGGCGCGCGGGATGGGCATGTCCGGCAGGCAGCTGGTGTGGCGGGTCGAGGTGCCGTTGGCGCTGCCGTTGATGCTGACGGGCGTACGGATCGCGGCGGTGCAGCTGGTCGCGACGGCGACGCTGGCCGCGCTGGTCGGCGGGGGCGGGCTCGGCCGGATCATCACCGCGGGGTTCAACCTGGCGAGCACGCCGCAGGTGGTCGCGGGGGCGGTGATCGTGGCGGTGTTCGCGCTCTTGCTGGAGGCGGTGTTCGAGGTGGCGCAGCGGCTGGGTCCGGCGTGGGTGCGAGGACGGGCACGGTGAGCGGGCGGGGTGGTGCCTCGGCGGCGACGCTCCGGCGCGCGCGCCGGAGCGCTCACCTCATGGCGCTGGTGGCGCTGGCCCTCACCGGCTGCGCCACCGGCCCCTCCCTGGAGAACCGCGGCCAGGTCACCGCGGCGCCCGGTGACAGCCGCCACCTCTCCATCGGCTCGGCAGGCTTCACCGAGAGCGAGCTGCTGGCCCAGATGTACGCGGTGCTGCTCCGCAAGGCCGGTTACGAGGCCGACATCCTGACCGTCGGGAACCGGGAGCTGTACGAACCGTCCCTGGAGAGCGGTCAGATCGACGTCGTACCGGAGTACGCGGCGACCTTCGCCGACTGGCTGAACGCCAAGACCAAGGGGGCGGACGCCGACCCGGTCGCGTCACCGGATCTCGACACGACCATGCGGGTGCTGCGGAGCCTGGCCACGCCGCGCGGACTCACGGTGCTGCCGCCGGGCCGGGCCGTCGACCAGAACGCGTTCGCCGTGGCCGCCTCGTACGCGAAGGAGCACCGCCTGAAGACGCTCAGCGACCTCGGGCGCGCGAAGCTTCCGGTACGGCTGGCGGCGGGTGACGAGTGCGTCCAGCGGCCGTTCTGCGCGCCGGGCCTGAAGCGTACGTACGGGATCGACATCACGGCCGTCGACCCGAAGGGCGTCGGCACCACGCCCGCCAAGCAGGCCGTACAGAACGGGCAGGACCAGATGGTGCTCACGACCAGCACGGACGCGACGGTGGAGCAGTTCGGGCTGGTCTTCCTGGAGGACGACAAGAAGCTCCAGAACGCGGACTACCTCGTCCCGGTGGTCAACCGGGCCCGCGCGGGCAGTGCGCGGGTCGCCGGCGCGCTGGGCAAGCTCAACTCCGTACTGACGACGGAGGACCTGACCGATCTCAACCGGCGGGTGGACAGCTGGCGGCGGCTGCCGGAGGACGTGGCGCGGGACTATCTGCGGAAGAAGGGGCTGCTGTAGTCCCGGGGCGAATGCCCTTACCCGCGCGCCCGGCCCGGTCCGGCCCGCCCACCTCACTCCGTGGGCACCGAGTCCACCTCCGTCTCCTCGCGCGGCAGCCCCTGCTCGTCCGCCCCGATCGTGCGCCGCAGGGCCTCGTGCAGCTTGGCCGGGGTCAGGACGCCCAGGAAACGGGTGCCGTCCACCACCGCGATCCAGCCCGCGTCGTACTTGAGCATCTCGCTGAAGGCGTCCTTCAGGGAGCCGCTCACCGGTACCCAGGCCTCCATCCGGCGCGCATGCGCCGAAACGTTCCCCCGCGCACCGGACATCTCCTCCGTGCCCACCCAGCCGTGCAGCCCGCCCTCCTCGTCCAGGACGACGGCCCAGCGCGCGCCCTCCGCGCGCAGCCGGTCCGCAGCCCGGGCGGCCGGTTCGCCGAGGCGGGCGAACGGCGGGTGTTCCAGGTCGCCGGGGTCGATGCCGGTGACCACGAGCTGCTTCAGCGCCCGGTCGCTGCCGACGAACTCGGCGACGTACGGGGAGGCGGGCGCGCCCAGCACGCTCGCCGGCGTGTCGTACTGCTCGATCCGGCCCTGTCCGTAGACCGCGATCCGGTCGCCCAGCCGGACCGCCTCCTCGATGTCGTGGGTGACCAGCAGCACCGTCTTGTGCAGCGTCGCCTGGAGCCGCAGGAACTCCTTCTGGAGCCGGTCGCGGACGACCGGGTCCACCGCGCCGAACGGCTCGTCCATCAGCAGGACGGGCGGATCGGCGGCCAGCGCGCGGGCCACGCCGACGCGCTGCCGCTCGCCGCCGGACAGCTGTTCCGGATAGCGCGGCCCGTGCACGGCGGGGTCCAGGCCGACCAGCTCCAGGAGTTCGGCGGCGCGGTTCCTGGACTGCTTGCGCGGCCGGCCGAGCAGGTGGAGCACGGTGGCGGTGTTGTCGAGGACGGTGCGGTGCGGGAAGAGGCCGGTCTGCTGGATGACGTAGCCGATGCGGCGGCGCAGGCGTACGGGGTCGGTCGTCGCGATGTCCCGGTCCTCGACGAAGATCCGTCCGCTGGTCGGGTCGATGAGCCGGTTGACCATCTTCATGGTCGTCGTCTTGCCGCAGCCGGACGGACCGACCAGCGTCACCAGCTCGCCCTCGGCCACCTCGAAGGAGAGGTCGTCCACGGCGGTGGTGCCGTCCGGGTAGCGCTTGGTGACGGACTCGAACCGGATCATTGGACCATTGAAGCCCGCGGCCACGGGACGGTCGCTTTATGCGGGCAAACGGGCTCTCCCCAGGGGGCGGCCCTTATTCCGCCAAGTCCTCCAGCCGCTCCCGCGCGGCCCGTACCGACCGCCCGCGCCACGACAGCCCCGACCACGGATCGGAAGCGGAAAGGCGGTCCGGAATGGTGGCCACCGTCCACCGCCGGGCCGTCAGGTCCGGGTCGTCCAGTTCCTCGCGGGTGATCGGGGTGGCCACCGGCGCGCCCGGCTTGGCCCGTACGGAATAGGGCGCCACCGCCGTCTGCGCGTACGCGTTGCGCTGCACGTCCAGGTAGACGCGGCCCTTGCGCTCGGCCTTGCGCTGTTCGGTGGTGAGCCGGTCCGGGTGGCGCCGGGCGAGGAGTCCGGCGGCGAGGTGCGCGAAGTCGCGTACGGAATCGAAGTCGGAGCCCCCGTCCAGCGGCGCGATGACGTGCAGGCCGCGCGAGCCGGTCGTCATCAGGCGGGCGGGCAGCTTCAGCTCGTCCCACAGCTCGCAGACGCGGTGGGCGGCCCACCGGACGTCCTCGAAGTCCGCGCCCTCCGCCGGGTCGAGGTCGAAGATCAGCAGGTCGGGGTGGTCGGGTCGGTGTTCGCGGGAGAGCCAGCGGTGGACCGTGACGCTGGCCTGGTCGGCGAGGTAGACGAGGGTCGCCGGGTCGTCGCACACGACGTGGGTGACCGTGCCGCCTTCCTTGGACTGCTCCGAACGCCGTACCCATTCGGGGAAGTAGTCGGGCGCGTTCTTCTGCATCAGGGGCCTGCCGCCGATGCCGTCGGGGTACCGCTCCATCATCAGCGGACGGTCACGCAGCTGGGGGACCGCGCGCCGGGCGACCGCCTTGTAGTGGTCGGCCAGGTCGCCCTTGGTGATCCCGTCGTCCGGGAAGAGGACCTTGCCGGGCCGGCTGACCGTGACCGTGCGCCGCCCCGCCTTGATGGTGCGGGTGTCGTCCGCGCCGCCGCTCTTGCCGCTCATATCGGGGACGGGTAACCGGAGGGGGCGCGCGGCAAACGCGGGGCGGCGCGGGGGGCGGGTGGCATCCGCGCGGCCTTCGTGCGGCCCCGGTGCGGCATCCATGCGGCATCCATGCGGCATCCATGCGGCATTCGTGCGATGTAGGCCGTACGGGGGCGCGGCGCGGACCGTACGCGGCTCCGGCGGGGGCCGTACGAGTTGCTTCCGGCGCACCGGCCTTGTCCTGCCCGATACGCCCGCTTCGCGTGCTTACGATCCTGAGGGCTGTCGTCTCCCGGCGTCGTTTCACCCGAAGGCGGGCCACGACAGGCGTCACGTTGACGGCGGCCCTTGCCCTGCCATCGGCCGGGAGGGTGGCTCGCACGGGCGGACACGGGCGGACCAGGGCGGACACGGGCGGAAGGGAACGCGACGATGAAAGCCGTAGCAGTCAGCGCATTCGGCGAACAGCCTCGGCTCATGGAGCTGCCGGAGCCACAGCCCGGCCCCGGCGAGGTCCTGGTGCGGATGTCCGCCGCCGGGGTCAACCCGGTCGACTGGAAGATCGCCGACGGCCTCCTCAAGGACACCGCGCAGCACTCCTTCCCGCTCGTCCTGGGCTCGGACGGTGCGGGCGAGGTGGTCGCCGTCGGCACCGGCGTGCGCCGCCTGGCGGTGGGGGACGCGGTGTTCGGGCAGTTCCAGCGGCCGGAGCGGGGCGGCGGCTCGTACGCGCAGTACGCGGTGGCCGACGAGCGGGCGGTGGCGGGCGCGGCGCGCGCCGTCACGTACGCGACCTCCGCCGCCGTGCCCACCGCCGGCACGACCGCCTACAACCTGGTGGAGGAGACCCGGATCGGCGAGGGCAAGCGCGTCCTGATCGTCGGCGGGACCGGCGGCGTCGGCATCTTCGCCACCCAGCTCGCGGCCGGCCGGGGCGCGGAGGTGATCGCCACCGCCCGGGACGGCCTGGCCGACCTGCTGACCGGTCTGGGCGCGGCGGAGACGGTGGACCACACGGTGGGCCCGGTGGCCGACCAGGTGCTGGCGGCCCATCCGGACGGCGTGGACGTGCTGCTCGACCTGGTCGGCGGCCCGGCCGCGTTCGGTGAGATGACCCGGACCGTACGGGACGGCGGGACGGCCGTCTCCACCGTCGGGGCCGCCGACGCGGACGTGCTGACCGACCACAACCTGCGCGGCTTCAACTTCCACAACCGGCCCTCGCCGCAGCTGCTGGAGATCCTGGCCGGGCAGCTGGACGCGGGACGGCTGACGGTGGTCATCAGCGACGAGGTCGCCCTGGAGGACGCGCCCGAGGCCCTGGAGGCCAGCCGTACGGGGCATACGCAGGGGAAGACGGTCATCGGCTTCTGACGGACGGCGCCGGGCCTCTCCCCGGCTCGGCATCCCTCAGTGATCGTGCGGCCCCGGCCGGTGGACCGGCCCGTGGGTGTCCTCGCAGTGCGGGGGGACGAGCGCCGCGTCGTCCGGCCCGGCCGCTATGTGCAGCACCTCGCCGGGCAGCGGCTGCTCGCCCACGTGGTCGACCTGGAGGGTGGCGTGGGTGATGCCGTACTTCCGGCTCAGCAGGTCGTGCAGATTGCGGCGTACGGCGTGGCAGTCGCCGCCCGGCGCCACCAGGATGTGCGCGGACAGGGCCGGCTCGCCGGACGTGATCTCCCAGATGTGCAGGTCGTGGACCTCCACCACCTGGTCCGCCTCGACGAGGTGATCGCCCAGCGCGTCCGGGTCCACACCGTTCGGCGCGGCCTCCATGAAGATCCGGCCCGACTCGCGTACGAGGCCGGTGCCCGCCCGCAGCATCAGCGCGACCACGACCAGCGAGGCGATGGCATCGGCCCGCGCGAAGCCGGTGACCAGCACCACCGCGCCGGCGACGGCGGTGGCGATGAAGCCGAACAGGTCGGTCAGGATGTGCTGGTAGGCGCCTTCGACGTTCAGGCTGCTGCGGTTGGCCTTGGAGATGCACCAGGCGGCCACCACGTTGACGACGATCCCGGCGAGCGCGGTGATCACGACCAGTCCGCCGGTGACCTCGGGCGGCTCCACGAGGCGGGCGACGGCCTCGTAACCGAGCCAGAGGGACAGCACGAGCAGGGTGATGCCGTTGGCCTGCGCGGACAGGATCTCGGCGCGCTTGAGCCCGTACGTGTAGCCGCCGCGCGCGGGCCGGGCGGCCAGCCGCATCGCGACCAGGGCCAGCACGATCGAGGCCGCGTCGGTGAGCATGTGGGCCGCGTCGGAGATCAGCGCCAGGGAGCGCGCCAGAAAGCCGATCACCACCTCCACGGCCATGAACGCGGCGATCAGCACCAGCGCGGCCCGCAGCCAGCGGCGGTCGGCGTCGGGGGAGAGGGCGTGGGAGTGGCCGCCGGGCCCGTGGGAGTGGCCTTTGTGGTCGTGGCCGTGCGAATGGTCGTGGCCGTGCGAGTCGTCGTGGCCGTGCGAGTGGTCCCGGCCGTCCGTATGGGCGGGGGCCGGGCCGTGTGCGGTGGGCGGCGGGTGTCCGGAGGTGGTGGCGTCGGCGTGGGCGTGCTCGGTCATGGGCGCGCTCCTTCCCTGGGGCGTCCGAAAGGACGTGCGCAAGGAAGCAAACCGCACTTCGCCGCTAGATCCAAAGGCTGCACCGGTGACCGTTGTCATTACCGTCGGACGGCGCATTGTTGCTGGTCAGGGAGGCGTTCCAACAGATGGGCGGCGGCCGCGGATCGCGCGGCCGCCGCCCTTCGAACGATTACTGGCCCATGCGCGGCTACGTCGGTATGCAGATGCGCGCGGAGGTGCTTTCAGCGGGTATGGCGGTGGCCATCGTGCTGTGGGAAGCGTGCTGGGGCTTCGCCATCGCGGGCGAAACCGTAGCCGTGCTCAGTGCCAAGGCGGCGACGGCACCGAAGAGTGCCAAGGTGACGATGCGCCGGGCGAGAAAGATGCTCACGTTCTGTGATCCCAGTGAACTCGTGTGATCGGCAAACGCAGCGATCTGAACACGCCCGGAAGCGGGATGGCAATAGTCCTTCTGTAACGGTGATCTAGCCCTGAAGTGCTAGGAAGTGTGCTGCCTCCCGCCGCCATCCTCGCCGAGCCGCCGCGCAATACGATCAGCCGCACACTTGTCCAAACCGACGAACAATTCGAACGCCTGTCGCCAAAGCGTCCGAGCCTCCTCCCGGTGCCCCTCGGACAGCCGGACGCCCGCCAGGACGTCGCTCGCCCGGGCCTCCTCCTCCGGGAACTGGATGCGGCGGGCCAGGGCGATGGCCGCGCACAGGCTCTCCGTGGCGGCGGCCGGCCGCCCCTGGGCGGCCTCCGCGCTGCCGAGGCAGCGCAGCGCACGCGCTTCCTCCTGGGCGGCGCCGATGCTGCGCGCGAGCGCCAGGGCCTGCCGGTGGTGCGTGGCGGCCTCGGCGAACCGGCCGAGGCTGTGGTGGGCGGTGCCCAGGCCGATCAGGGCATTGCCCTCATTTTTTCGGTCCCCGAGCCGTCGGAAAGTGAACAGACACTCCCGGTACATGTCCATCCCGGACAGAATTTCGCCGCGATCGGCCGAGGCGGAGAGCAGGGCGGCCAGGTTGGCCTGGACCGTGGCCAGGTCGGAGAGGCTGCCGACGGATTCGGTGAGGGCGAGGGATTCCTCGTATTTCCGGCGGGCCAGCTCGATGGAGCCGACCTGTACGTGCAGATCGCCCAGGTTATTGATGCACTTGGCCGCGTTCCGGGTGTCTCCGGCACGCTGAAAGGTGTCGATGGCCTTGGTGAAGAATTCCAGAGCCTCCTGATGCCGGCCCAGATGCAGCAGTGAAATCGCGAAGTTGTTTTCGCAGCGGGCCTGCGCCCAGGTGTTTCCCGAACGCATATGCACCGCCAGCGCTTGCCGGTACAGTGCGAGCGCCTCGTGATTCTGGCCGTGGTTCCAGCGGATGATTCCCAGCTTTCGCAGCGCGTCCGCTTCCGCGTCCGGGTCGTCCGTACGACGGGCGAGTTCCAGTGCGCGGCGGCCCGCGGTTTCCGCCTCGGGATAGTGGCCGGTGTTCGTGCGGGTCGCGCTGAGGTCGAGCAGGGCCAGGCACAGCGCGCGCGGCTCGCGCGCTTGCTCCCAGTGCTCGACGGCGTGCCGCTGCATACGGTCGGTGTCCACCCAGTGGCATTCGGAATCCAGGAATTCCGCCAGTACGTGGCTCATGACCGCGGCTTGGGCGGGAGCCCCGTGCGTACGTGCGTACCGTTCCACGGTGAGGAGGTTCGAGCGCTCCGTGATGAGCCAGTTCTTCGCCTCGTCCGCGTTCCGGAGCGGGACCGCGGGAGGCGTGCTGCCGGTGGCGAGGTGGCGGTCCGCGAGCCGGGAACGCCTCGGATACAGAAGGACATCGGCGGCGTCGGCGGAAGCCAGGTAGAAATCGATCAGGCGGCGCACGGCCAGGTCGCGGGTCTCTTCGTCGTCCTCGGAGTGGGCCAGGGCCCGTGCGTATTCGCCGAGCAGATCGTGGAAGCGGTACCGGTCGGGGGCGGGTTCCTGCAACAAGTGGCAGTGCAGCAGGCTTTCGAGCAGTCGCTCGGTCTGTTCCCGCGGCAGCCCGACCAGCGCGGCTGCCGCGTGCGGGCCGAACTCGGCGCCCAGGTGGAGGGACAGGCGGCGGAACACCGACCGCTGGGTACCGGTCAGGGTCTGGTACGACATCTCGAAGGCGCGGGCCACCTCCGAATACCCGTCATGGAGTTCCGCGAGACGGCCCGGGCCCCGGGTGAGCCGCTCGCGGAGATGGGCGAGGGACCAGGCGGGGCGGGCGTTGAAGCGATTGGCGGCGATTTCGATCGCCAGGGGCAGATGACCGCACAGATCCACGATCCGGGAAATGCCGGTCGCGTCCTGCGTCCGGTCATGTCCGGCGAAAGCGCGGAACAGCGCCACGGAATCCTCCGGCGGCAGCACGTCGAGGGCGAGCGACTGGGCACCGGGCAGGCCGGCCAGATGGCGGCGGCTGGTGATGATGATGAGCGAGGGGGACGGTCCGGGAAGCAGCGGACGCACCTGGTCGGTGTGCGCGGCATCGTCCAGGATGATGACCGCCCTCTTGTGCGCCAGCAGAGTGCGCCACAGTGCCGTGCGTTCATCGAGTTCCGAAGGGATGGTGCCTGCCGGGACGCCCAGAAGGCGCAGGAGGGACGCCAGTGCGCTTGCCGCGTTCAGCGGCTCCTGAATGCGGGCGTGCGCCCGGAGGTCGATGTAGAGCTGTCCGTCGGGGAAGTGCCGCCCCAGGGTGCTCGCCGCATTCACGGCCAATGCCGTCTTGCCCACCCCGGCCATGCCGGAAATGGCTTCCAGCGCCACGATGGACGGAGCGGAATCACCGTCCTTCCTGCGGACCGCGCCGGTGACGATGGCACGCAGCCGCCGCATTTCCGTATGGCGGCCGACGAGGGAGGTCTGCCGAGGCAGATTGTGCGGTGTGAGCACAGTCCTGAACCCGTCGGGGGCGCGTCCTGAATTCCTGGGGAGTACGTCGCGTGGCGGGGTGCGCCGGAGAATGTGCTGGTGGATGCGCGTCAGCTCTTCACCCGGGTCGGAGCCCAGCTCCTGGCGCAGGCGGCGGCGTGCTTCCTGATAGGCCCGTAAGGCGTCGGCGGGCCGGCCGCATCCGTAGGACGCCAGCATGAAGTACCCCACGAGCGTTTCGTCTTCCGGGTACTGATCGACCAGGGAGGAGAGAGCGTCGGCGGCCTCGCCGAAACGGCCCAGGCGCAGTTGCACGGCCACCCGTGAAGTGGTCGCTTTGAGGCGCTGTTCGGTCAGAGTCGTGCGCATGCGCTCGGACCACATTCCCGGCAAGCCTGCCAGGGGATCTCCCTGCCACAAATCGTCCGCCGCGTCGAGCAGTTGGACGGCACCCGCGTCGTCGCCGCCGTCCGACAGCGACCTGGCGCGGGCGACGAGGCCCTGGAAGCGGTGCCAGTCGACGGACTCGGGCAGGACGTCGAGGGCGTAGGTGTGGGCGTGACGGGTGATCGCCGGAGCGCCCGGCCGCGCGGCTCCCGCGGCGGCCGTGCGCAGGGACCTGCGCAGGCGTGAGACGTAGGTGTGGACCGACTCCCGGGCCTTGCACGGCGGTGAGCCGTCCCAGAGGCGGTCGACCAGGGTTTCCAGGGCCACCGGCCGGCCCGCCGACAGGGCCAGCGAGGCCAGCAGGCAGCGTTCCTTGTCGGAGCCGAGACGGAGCCGGTGCGTGCCCGCACCAAGGCAAATGGGGCCGAGGACGAAAATTTCCATCAGCGCCTCCCTCGTCGGCGCACACACCGGTTTTGTGAGCATGACACCGAGGGGTTCAAGAGACCAGTGCGCACTACTGCGGGGTGGCCGGTTCGGGGCCCGTGCGCGGGCCGCCAGGTCTCCCGCCGTCCTTCCATGGGTAGAGCTGAAGTGATCCAAGACGTATCGGACGGGGGTGGCGGATGCGCCGGGATGTGAACGCGATCGGTGGTTCGGCGCGGATTTACGGAACAAGTATTCAGGCGGGAGATGTCGCGGGCGGTATTCACGTGCATTCGGAGATCGCGCCACGGCCTCCGGTGCCACGTCAGCTGCTGTCCGTCACCCGGCATTTCACCGACCGGGAACGTGATCTGTCGGCGCTGGACGATCTCTACGAAGGGTGTGCGGAGCCGGCCGGCCCGCTGATCGTGGTCAGCGGCCCCGCCGGAGTCGGCAAGACCACCCTGGTGTCCCGGTGGCTCCGGGGAATGGCGGGCAGATTTCCCGACGGCCAGCTGTACGCCGACCTCCGCGGCCACTCGGCGGCCGGACCGGCCGCTCCGGGAGAGGTGCTGGGCCAGTTCCTGCGCGCCATGGGCGTCGTGCAGGTGCCGCTCGGCCTGGAGGAGCGCGCCGCGCTCTGGCGCTCCGTCACCGATGGGCTGCGCGTGTCGGTCATGCTCGACAATGTCTTCTCCGCGGCCCAGGCCAGGTCTCTGCGGCCCGGTGGCCGGCCCGGCCTGGTCGTCGTGACCAGCAGGTACCGGCTGACCGGGTTACGGGCCGACGGAGCGCTCTACCACGAACTCGGCCTGCTGGAGCAGTCGGCCGCCGTGGAGATCATCTCTCTGGGGATCGGCGCCGAGCGCGTACGGCGCGAGACCACCGCCGTGCACCAAGTCGCCTCGCTGTGCGCGGGGTTGCCCCTGGCGGTGTGCCTGGCCTCCGCGCGGCTCGCCTCCCGTCCCCGTCAGCCCACGCGCGCCCTGGTGGACGCGCTCACCCAGGACCGGAGCCGGCTGGCGGCGCTGGCCGTGGAGGGGGAATCCTCGGTGTACCACGCTCTCGACGAGTCGTATGCGGTACTGGCGTCCGACGCGGCGCACCTCTACCGCAGCCTCGCGCTGCTGCCGGCCCGGGTGCTGGATTCCCGTATCGCGGCGGCCGCCCTCGCGGTGTCCCTGGAGGAGGCCGAGCGGCTGCTGGGTGTGCTGGTGGAGGCGAACTTACTGGAGGACACGGGCCCGGACGCCTATCGCTTCCACGACCTGGTCCGCCTGCACGCCGAGGAACGCGGACGGGCGGAGGAGCATCCGGACGTGCGCGAAGAAACGCTTCGCCGCGTGGGTGACTGGCACCTGGCCACCGCCTCGGAAGCCCAGAAGCTGCTTTCCCCCATCCAGGCCACCTTCGACCGCGTCTACGCCCACTACCCGGATGTGGCGCCCCCCTTCACGGACGAGGGCGGTGCGCTGCACTGGCTGGAGAGCCACCGGTTCGACCTGATGGCGACGGTGCGTACCGCGTACGAGAGGCAATGGGACGGTCTGGCCTGGCAGCTCGTGGACGCCATGTGGCCGCTGTTCCACCGGCTGCGCCATTACGAACTCTGGACCGAGGCGCACGCCATCGGCCGACGCGCGGCCGCGCGGGCCGAAGACCGTACGGCGGAACGCCAGATGCTCAATTCCGGGGCCATCGGGCTCAACGCCGCCGGGCGCCCGGAAGAGGCCGTCGAATGGTTCGAGGAGTCGTTGCGCGCGGCCCGCGAGGCCGGTGACATCCGTGACGAAGGACAGGCCCTGCACGGCATCGGGTCCGCTCACCGGGAGGCGGGGCGCTTCCGGCAGGCCGCCCGCCGCCTTTCCGAAGCCATCGCGGTCTGGAACGCCGCGGGATACGGCAGGGGCGTGGCGCTGTCCCGCACCGTACTGGGAGAAATGGCCCTGGAAACCGCGGAAAAGGAAAGCGGCGGCGGAGCGGAGTCGGCCGAGCGGGCAGAAGAGCACTTCGCGGCGGCGCATGAAGCGCTGACCGCCCTGGACGATCCCTACGACGCCGCCCGGGCACGCGCTTTCCTGGGGCGCGTCTGCTCCCTCAGGGGCAGGTACGACACGGCGGTGACGCATCTCGGCGAGGCGCTGGAATTCTTCGAGTCCGCGGGGGCCACCCATTGGCAGGCGCGGACCTGGGAAATGCTGGGGAAGTGCGCGCACGAGCACTCCCTGACGGACGTGGCCCGGGACCGTTACGAGCGTTCCCGGGGCCTGTACGCGCTGCACAGCCCGTCGGACGCGCAGCGCGTCGGGGACCTGCTGGCCGCCCTGACCGGTCCGGGAGAACCGGAGCGGCCAACAGACCCCCGGGACGAGCGGCCTACCCGTCCCGAAGAACGGTGAGGGAGCGGAGTTCGTCCAAGGTGTGCCCGGCCACCAGCAGCGCGTGCAGGCACGACGCGGTCCGGGACCAGCTCACAGGCCCGGCCGTACCCGCGCTCCGGCCGGCGAGGCGCAGCAGACGCCGGGCACCGCTCCGGTCGGCGACCGCACAGTCACCGTCCACGGTCGGCAGGGCGACGAGCCGGCAGCCGATGTGCCGTTCCAGCGTCCGGTCCAGCCGGCGCCACGCGTACTCGTGACGCAGCGGCCGGCTGTGGCACAGCACATCCGCACAGTCGAGCCAGTGTTTTCCGGAACACCTGTCGGCATCCACGGCGACGTGTTCGTCTGTGCTGAGGGGGCATCGGTACGCTGCCCGGCTTCCGGCAATTCCAGCGCGGGACCCCACGGATTCCCCGGCAAGGCCATATGCGGGTTTTCCGGCAGGCCCGTATGCGGTTTCCCCGTCACCTACGGATCTTCCGGCATCGACGCACACGGACCGAACCCCGGCGGCGGTCACGGCAATGAGCCCGGAAACCGGCACCGAACCGGCACCGGTGGTGCCGATGTCCGGTCCGGACATCACGCGTACGGAACGGTGCCACAGCCACCGCGGGGCCGGGCGGGCCGAACGGTCCGGTACGGCGGTCATGCCGTCGCCTCGGTGCCGGTGTCCGCGTCCGCCGCGGGGGCGGACCAGAAATCCAGCGGTGGAGGAAGCGGCAGCGGCCGGGTGCCGGCCGGGTGTGCGGGCTGGCCCAGGCCCAGTACGCGGTACATCAATGCCCGCATGTTCCGCGAGAACCGCCCTGGTTCCGAGGTGATGCGGGCCGCGATGGCCGCGTATTCCACGTGCTGGTGTTCCCGGTATTCGGCGGCCGCGTATTCCAGCTGGCTGGTGAGGGAATGGCCCGGGGAGAGCGCCGGGGCCGTCCGGGCGAGGGTCGCCGCGGGCGACGCGGGATTGATCTCCGCTTCCGGTGACACGGCGAGCAGGATCGGGGCCCGGGTCAGCGTGCCGTACAGCGTCACCGACCCGTGGTCCCCGATGATCCGGTCGGCGGCCAGCAGCACGGAGCGCCAGTCCGCCTCGGGCGGTACGACGGCGATGCCGTACTCCCGGCACCGCGCCAGCCAGGCCCGTACCTGCCATGCGCCGTGGCCGGACCAGACGTTGGGGTGGAGCAGGATGGCCACCCGCCGGTTCGCGCCGGCCAGTTCGCCGATGAGCCGCGGCAGCAGCGCTTCGATCGACCCGAAGGACGACCGCGTGCCCCAGGTGGAGACGACGGCGATGAGCTGCTGCCCCTTCCGGATCCCGAGCGCGCGGCGGTAGGCGGCGCGGCGGGGAAGGCTGGCCACGATCCGGTCGTGCACCGGGTCCCCGACGACGGAGGCCACCGGCAGGGCTTCCGGGCACAGCTGTGCCAGTCCGTGCAGGTCGTCCCGGTGCGGCAGGACCACGGCGGCCGGCAGGCACCGGCCGTCCGGGACGATGTCCGCGCGCCCGAGCCCGGCCACGCGCGTCTCGGGACCTTCGGTGACCCGCTTGAGGTAGTTGGCCCCGTGCGGCAGCGTGATCAGCGGCGCGCTGATCTCGCCCAGCCCCCTGGGCCCCGCCGCCAGCGCGAGGTCGAATTCCATCCGGGCCGCTTTCTCCCACGGCAGCACCGCGCTGCCGAGCCGGTGGAGAAGCTGGGCCACGCCGTCCCCGAACGGGTGCGGCGGAGCGGTGAACAGGACCTGCACGCGCAGGTCGGACTCCAGGAGCGAGAACACTTCCTGGAGGCGCTTGATGTACGTCACCGTGTGGGCGACGACCAGGACCCGCTTACGGCCGGTCAGCGTCAGCCATTCGCGTAACGGCTGTGGTGAGCTTTTGTCGAGCACGCTCCATGCCCCCATGACATCCCCCCTGTCCGATCGAACCGGCGCGTCCCATGCGGACGCCCCGGCCGGTTGCGGGGAGGTGGTGCCCGGGGGCCTGGACGGAAAGCTGTACCGGCCCTTGAGAAAACCTTGCGTACGAGGTCGGACGGGATGCCGTCGCTCCGTGTGGCGGCTGGTGGGGTGCGGTGCCCGGGGCAGCGTGGACCTACGGGTGCGCGTACGCCGGGCAGCCGTCCACCGGGTCCTCACCCCGCCGGACCGTCACCGGCCCGGGGCGTCGTCATCGGTCCCGGCCCGTGCGCCGCAGCGCGGCCGCCAGCCGCCGGGCCACCTCGGGTGCGCAGCGGCCCAGTTCGACCAGGGGCCGTGGCGCGTCGGCCGCCAGCGACGGGCCGTCCAGGCCCAGGGACGGGAGGGTGATGCCCACTCCGGCCAGCGCGTCCCGTAGTTCGTCCCGTGCGGCTTCCGCGTCCGTGACCGTCTCGTCCGCCGTCACGCGTTCGACTGTGTCCATGTTCCCAGCGCCTTCCCTCGGTGCCCGTGTCGCGCTTCACCGAAGAGCATCGCTCGGTGAAACCACGATTACTAGGAGTAGCCAATTATGCGGCCACGAAACGAATTCGGGAGAGCTTGTGGCGATACCCGCGCAACCGGGTGTACGGGACCGCCCGCGAAGCCGCCGTGGACCGCCTCTTACCCTTGAAACGCCCCGTCCGGATGGTCCGTGCCGGGTTGACGGCCGCGTCCGCCGGACCGGTCGTGCTTCCCGTACCACCGTGCGGTGCCGCCGCCCCGCGGCCCGTCCGCCCCCTCCGACTCCCGTACGACCGAAGCCCCGAGGTAACCGGCAGTGAGCCCCGCCCCGCCCGCAGCGCCCGCGCCGCACACCCCAGACCCGGCTCCTGCCGCCTCCCGAGTCACCGTCGTCGGCATCGGCGCCGACGGCTGGGACGGCCTGCCCGCGGCCTCCCGGGAAGCGCTGCGCGGCGCCGGGACGCTCATCGGGGGCGCGCGGCAGCTCGCGCTGCTGCCCGCCGAGTGCACGGGCGAGCGCGTCCCGTGGCCGTCGCCGCTGCGGCCCGCCGTACCGGGCCTGCTCGCCGCGCACGCCGGGCGCGAAGTGTGCGTCCTGGCCAGCGGCGATCCGATGTTCTACGGCATCGGGCGGACGCTGGCCGAGGTGCTCGGCGAGACGGGCGCCGCGCCGCCCCGCGTGCTGCCGCACCCGTCCTCCGTCTCGTACGCGTGCGCCCGCCTCGGCTGGCCGGTCGAGGACACGGAGGTCGTCACCCTCGTGGGCCGCCCCCTCGCGGGCCTGACGGCCGCCCTGCACGACGGCCGCCGCCTGCTCGTCCTCTCCGCCGGCGCCGGGACGCCCGCGGAGGTCGCCGGGCTGCTGCGGGAGCGCGGCTTCGGGCCGACCCGGATGCGCGTACTGGAACAGCTCGGCGGCCCGCGCGAGCGCCAGTACGAGAGCACGGCGGAGGACTGGCCGCCCACCGCCGCCGACCGCACCGACCCGCTCAACGTCATCGCCCTGGACTGCGTCCGCGCCCCGGACGCCCTGCGCCTCGCCGCCGCCCCCGGCCTGCCGGACGACGCGTACGAGCACGACGGACAGCTGACCAAGCGCCACATCCGCGCCGCCACGCTCGCCGCGCTGGCCCCCGCGCCCGGCGAACTGCTGTGGGACGTCGGCGGCGGCTCCGGCTCCATCGGCATCGAGTGGATGCGCACCCACCGCACCTGCCGAGCCGTCGCCGTCGAGCGGGACGCCGTACGGGCCGGACGCATCTCCCGGAACGCGGCCGCGCTCGGCGTACCGGCCCTGCGCGTGGTCACCGGCCCCGCGCCCGGAGCGCTCGCCGGCCTCCCGACGCCCGACGCCGTGTTCATCGGCGGCGGCCTGACCGCGCCCGGCCTCCTGGAGGCGTGCTGGGCGGCGCTGCCGCCCGGCGGCCGGCTGGTCGCCAACACGGTCACGCTGGAGTCCGAGGCGCTGCTCGCCGACTGGTACCGGCGGCACGGCGGCGACCTCGTACGGCTCGCGGTGGCGCACGCCGTACCGGTGGGCGGCTTCACCGGGTGGCGGCAGGCGATGCCGGTGACGCAGTGGTCGGTGACGAGAACCGACGCCCCCTCCGGCCCTCCCCCCACCCCCTCAGCCCCAGGAGACGCACAGTGACCGTCCACTTCATCGGCGCCGGACCGGGCGCCGCCGACCTGATCACGCTGCGCGGCGCCCGTACGCTGGCCCGCTGCGAGGTGTGCCTGTACGCCGGCAGCCTGGTACCGCGCGAACTGCTCGACGAGTGCCCGCCCGGCGCGCGCCTGGTCGACACCGCGAACCTGGACCTCGACCGGATCACCGCGGAGCTGGTGCGCGCCCACGAGGAGGGCAAGGACGTGGCCCGGCTGCACTCCGGCGACCCGTCCGTCTTCAGCGCCGTGGCCGAGCAGATGCGCCGCCTGGACGCGGCGGGCGTGCCGTACGAGGTCGTCCCCGGCGTCCCGGCGTTCGCCGCCGCGGCGGCCGCCCTCAAGCGCGAGCTGACCGTCCCCACCGTCGGCCAGACCGTCGTCCTCACCCGTATCGCCCAGCAGGCCACCCCCATGCCGGAGGGCGAGGACCTGGCCACGCTCGGCCGCAGCCGCGCCCTCCTGGTCCTGCACCTCGCGGCCCGCTACGTGGACCGGGTCGTCGCCGAACTCCTCCCGCACTACGGCGCCGACTGCCCCGCCGCGGTCGTCGCGATGGCCTCCCGCCCCGACGAACTGGTGCTGCGCGGCACCCTGTCCGACATCGCGGACCAGGTGAAGGCGGCGGGCGTGGTCCGTACGGCGGTCATCATGGTCGGCCGCACGCTGGGCGCCTCGCAGTTCCGGGACAGCCACCTGTACTCGACGGAGCGGGAGCGGGGGTGTGCGGCGGGAACCGGCGGGGCCGGACAGGCCGGATAACGGGTTGATCGGGAGCGGCCGGGGCAGCAGGATCGGCCGGATGAGCGACAGCGTGCGGCCAGGGGTGAGCGTGAGCGAGAGCGGCGTACGGCCCGTGGAGAGCGGGAGCGGGAACGGCGTGCGGCCCGTCGAGGCCCTGATCGTCGTGGACGTCCAGTCGGCGTTCTTCGAGGGCGAGGAGGCGGCGCCGCACGCGGCGGCCGTCCAGCAGCACATCGAGGACCTGGTCGGCCGCGCCCGGGCCGCCGGCGCCCTGATCGTCCACCTCCAGAACGACGGCGCGCCCGGCATGTCCGACGAAACGGGCACCAAGGGCTGGGAGCTGCACCTGCCGGTGACCCCCGGCCCCCGAGAGGTCGTGATCCGCAAGACCGAGGACGACGGCTTCCACGACACCCCGCTCGGCGGCCTGCTCACCGAATCCGGAGTGCGGTCCCTCGTCGTCTGCGGCGTGATGTCCGAGATGTGTGTACTGGCGACCGCGCGCAGCGCCCTGGAGCGGAAGTACCGCGTCGTCCTGCCGCACGACGCGCACGGTACGTACGACGTGCCGCCCGCCCCCGGGGAGACCGAGGGCGTCCCGGCGGCGATGGCCTCGCGGGTGGCGGAATGGGCGCTGGGCGACGAGGTGGAGATCGTCGCGTATGCGAAGGACGTGCCGTTCGAGGGGGCGTCGGGCCCGGCCTAGGAGGCGTCCCGGGGCCCGCGCGGCGCGGCCCGCCCCACCACGTTCCCCGCCCGGTCGATGCAGATCACGTCCACCGCGACCGGGGCGCCGCGCAGCACCGCCAGGGCCTCGTCGCGGGCGGTCGCGGCCACCAGGTCGCCGAGCGGCACGCCGCGCGCCGCGCACAGCTGGAGGGCGGCCAGCCCCGTGTTGGCCGTCGCCACCTCGCCCGCCAGCGCCTCGTCCGCGCCGCCCTGCCGGGCCAGCTCCGCGAGGAACCCCTTGTCCACCTGCGAACGCGCCGAATGCAGATCGAGGTGGCCCGCCGCCAGCTTGGACAGCTTCGCGAAGCCGCCGCAGACCGTCAGCCGGGGTACCGGGTGCCGCCGTACGTACTTCAGCACCGCGCCCGCGAAGTCCCCCATGTCCAGCAGCGCGTCCTCGGGCAGACCGTGCTCGGCCACCACGACCTTCTCCGAGGTCGAGCCGGTGCACCCGGCCACATGCGTACGGCCCGCCGCGCGCGCCACGTCCACGCCGCGCCGGATCGAGTCGATCCACGCCGAGCACGAGTACGGCACGACGATCCCCGTCGTCCCCAGGATCGACAGCCCGCCCAGGATCCCCAGCCGGGGATTCCACGTACTGCGCGCGATCTCCTCACCGTGATCGACCGACAGCTCGATCTCGACGTCCCCGCCGCCCCCGTAGCGCGCCGCGACCTCGGCGACATGCTCACGCATCATCTGCCGGGGTACGGGATTGACGGCCGGCTCGCCCACATCGAGCGGCAGCCCGGGACGGGTGACCGTACCCACCCCCGGCCCGGCCTTGAACACCACGCCACTCCCCGCCGGGAGCCGGCGCACGGTGGCGCGGATCAGCGCCCCGTGCGTGACATCGGGGTCATCCCCCGCGTCCTTCACGACCGCTGCCATGGCCACGGCGCGGTCCTCGGCCATCTCCTCCGCGGCCAACGCGAACGCGGGCGTCTGCCCCTTCGGCAGGGTGATCCGCACCGGATCGGGAAAGTCCCCCGTCAACAGGGCCGTGTACGCCGCCGTGGTCGCCGCGGTGGCACAGGCCCCGGTCGTCCAGCCGTGCCGCAGCCCGGTGTGCGCGAGCTGGGCGGTACGGCCGCCGGTGGCGCTGCCCGCACCGGCCGTGGGCTCCCCGGCGCGGCCTCCCGTACCGTTCGTGTCCGCACCCGTACCCGTACGCGCCTCACCCATGGAGAAACCCGCCCGCCATGAGCGCCCCCGCCGGCTCCGCACGCCGCCCGCACGTCCTGATCCTCGGCGGCACGACCGAGGCCCGCGCCCTGGCCGCCGACCTGGCGGACCGGTTCCCCGCCGCGACCGGCCCGGCGGACCGGCTCCCCGGCCTGCGCGTCACCACATCCCTGGCGGGCCGGGTGGCCGCGCCGCGGCTCCCGGCCGGCGAGGTCCGCATCGGCGGATTCGGAGGCCCGGACGGCCTCGCACACTGGCTGCGCGAGCACGCGGTGGACGCGCTCATCGACGCCACCCATCCCTTCGCCGGCACGATCAGTTTCAACGCGGCGCAGGCGGCCGCCACCGCCCATGTTCCCCTGCTCGCCCTCCGCAGGCCCGGCTGGGTCCCGGAGCCCGGCGACGACTGGCACCCGGTGGCGTCCCTGGCCGAGGCCGCGGAAGCCGTACGAGGACTCGGCCACCGCGTCTTCCTCACCACCGGCCGCATGGGCCTCGCCACCTTCGCCCACCTCACCGACCAGTGGTTCCTGGTCCGCTCGGTGGACGCCCCCGAGCCACCTTTCCCGCCGCGCATGGAGGTCCTCCTCGACCGGGGCCCCTTCACCCTCGAAGGCGAACGCGCGCTTCTCTCGGACCACCGCATCGACGTCCTGGTGACCAAGGACAGCGGCGCCGCGGCCACGGCCCCGAAACTGACGGCGGCGCGAGAGGCGGGGGTACCGGTTGTGGTGGTGCGGCGGCCGGCGGTGCCGGAGGGGGTGCCGGTGGTGGAGACGGTGGGGGACGCGATCGCATGGCTCCGGATACGCCTCGGCTGATCTGCTGCTTTCTTTGCGCCTTCCGGTCGCTTTTGACGGGACGCATACGGGCGAGCCGTTGTCCCCGGTGATCCGGTCGGCCGAGACTGTTGGGGCCATGCCACCCGAGCAGCGGCCCGACCCGGTCTGACCCTGCCTGGCCGCCGGGGTGGCCGCCATGCCTGTTCAGGGGGAACATCTCGTGCTCAAGAAGACCATCGCAGCGATCGCCGTGGCGTGCGGCGCCCTCCTCACCACCACCCTCGCCGCTCCGGCCGGAGCCGCCGAGGCGCCCGCCGACAATGGCGGCGCGTACCTGAACCGGCCCGTTCCGAAGGACCCGGCGGAGGCCGCGAAGCTGGCCCGGGAGCGTGCCGAGGCCGTCCACCTCCGCACGCCCGCGAACAAGCTCTGCACCGGCACCTGGAAGCACGCCGTATCCACCGTCACCTTCCAGCGCGCGCACGGCGGCACGCTGGCGTGGGGCTTCAAGCTGTCGCACACGTCCCGCGCGAACCTCGGATCACCGGTGGTCGTCTCCATGCCGTACGCGTACGTCAACGGCAAGTCGATCAATCCGCCGTACAGCCCGCACACTGCCGTGAACACCTACAACTTCCACGGGAGCATGAAGAAGTACCAGTACACGGGTGGTGGGTCCGGCACCATCGCCACCGGTAACAAGGTGACGTTCTACTGGTTCCTGAAGGGCGCCAAGCCGAACACCGCGGCCGACCGCTACATCACCTGCAAGGTCCCCAAGCCCGGGAGCGCGTGACCCCGCCATGAGCCGTGAGCCCCGCCCCACCACCGTCCGCGTCCTCGACGGCCGCCACGAACTGACGCTGCGTGGCGTGACCCGTCAGGACGACTCGTTCCGCATCGGCTACACGGTCGCTCCGCCGCTGCCGGACGACTCCGACGGCCCCGGGGGCAGCCCCGTCCTGCTGGTCTTCGAAGCCGAGGACGACCTCGGCAACGAGTACAGCGACTGGGGCGGGGCGTACGGCCTCAGCGACGACGGTTCGCACACGGACGGCACACTCACCGCCCAGCCGGCTCTCCCGCCCGGCGCGCGGAGCCTGGCCGTCCACGTCACTTTCCTACGGGGCGGCGAGGAGTACGCGTACGAGGTGGCGCTGGACGTTCCGGCGGCCTGACCCGCACGCAGCCCCTATCAAGCCGATAGCCGCCAACCCGGCCGTCACCGGGGCCGTGACGCGCTCCATCGGTTGGCTTCCCGGACGCGTGCCGCCAAGGCCTCGCGGCGGGCGGCGTCGTCCGGGGGTGGGGCTGGTTGCGGGGTCGGGGCCGGGGGCCGAGGCTCTTCGTCGGTCACGTCGAGCACGTCCGGAGTACGGCGGCGAGACGGCGGGCCACCTCGGGGGTGCAGCGGCCGAGCGTGACGAGTGGGCGGGCGATGTCGCCGGTGATGGACGGGGTGTCCAGGCTCAGGGTCGGGAGCTTGATGCCGACGGCGGTGAGGGCGGTACGGAGTTCGTCGCGCGCTTCCTCGGCGATTTTGATCGTATTTGTGGTTCGGATGGGCTCGGTCGTAGCCATGTGCTTCTGCCTTTGAGTGGTCGAAGGAAACGCAAACACCTTGCGTATAAACATGGTTACCCTCCGAAGGGGGCGCTGGCAGGGAGGTCGGCGTTGCTCTTCGCGCGGGACAACAGGGAGTTGAGGTGGCTATGCGCGATTCCGAGTCCGAGGAAGAGTCAGCTCGTGAGGTGCTCGCGAGGGAGCTGCAACGCTTGCGCAGCGCTTCGGGGAAAACGCTGGCTCAGTTGTCCGAGGAGGTCAACTACGACCGGACGTACTTGAATCGCCTGGAGAACGGTGAGCGTCTTTCCAAGCGAGAAGTCATGGAGGCGTTGGACCGGGCTTACGGAACTGACCAACTGCTCGTCGGGCTGTGGAAACTGGCACGCCGTGAGACGTTCCCCGACCGCTACAAGAGGTTCATGTGGTACGAATCGATGGCCACCTTCATGCACAAGTACATGATGGTCATGCCCGGTCTGTTGCAGACCGAGGAGTATGCCCGGGCCGTACTGTCCTCCGCGCCGACTCCGGTCAACCCCGATGAGCTGGACGAACTGGTCGTCGCACGCATGGGCAGGCAGGAAATCCTGAGCCGCCCGGAACCGCCCAGTCTCCGGGTGATTCTCGACGAGTCGGTGCTTCGCCGGCCCTTGGCGGACGACGGCGCCTGGCAGCGGCAACTCGCGCACTTGGTCGAGCCCGGCGAGGCGCCGAACATCACCCTCCAGGTTCTCCCGCTCAATGCCGGAGTGCACGACTTGATGGGTGGCTCACTCTCGCTTCTGTGGATGGCGGACGGCGCCACCGTTGCCTACCTTGAGGGCAACAAGTCGGGCGTCCTGATCGAGGAGGCGGCAGAGGTGGCGCAGTACCGCCGTTCCTACGAGCAACTGCGGGACCTGGCGCTACAGCCGGGCGACTCAGTCACGTTCATCAAGCGGTTGTTGGAGGACAGCAGAGCATGAAGAAAAGCATCGGTCCGACAGCCGTGCAGTGGCGAAAGAGCAGCCACAGCAACGGCGGGGACGGGAACTGCGTCGAGGTTGCCGACGGCTTCCCGGAGGTCGTTCCCGTACGTGACAGCAAGGACCCGGACGGTCCGGTGCTGATATTCACCCATGAGGTGTGGGGCGCCTTCGTCGGTGGGCTGAAGGGGAGCAGTCGCGCTTGACTCAGTCGCCCCGTCGCTTCAACTTCAGGACGTGGCACGCGTCCGGTGCGCCGCCCAGGCGTTGGTACAGGACCGGGTGACCCTTCTCCTCGCCGATCCGCAGGGAACGGACCGTGCTGCGTTCCAGGTCGGCGTCGATGCGGTCGAAGGCAAGGGTGAGTGTGGTGCGGTCCGGGGAGACGGCCCAGTTGCCGTCACCGATGATGCCCGAAGAGGGTGGCTCGGCGGTGGCCTGCTCGATGCTTGTGTTCTTCGGCCAGTCGTGGGTCAGGAAGGTGCGGCCGAGCCGGCCGCCGAGATTCTTGAGATCCAGTGAGGCTCCTCTGGAAGAAGACCACTCACCGTACAGATCGGCGGCGTCGTAGCGCGTGGACGGAACCGGGCCGCAACGTTCCTCCTCGGTCGCGCAGCCGGTGAGGGAAACGGCGAGCAGGAGCAGGGTGGAGGCGGCCGCCGTGGAGCGTAGCCGTAAGCGCACCCGCCTCTTCCATTGGCTGGTCATGTGGGTGATTCCCCCGCTTGTCCGGTGAGCTGCCCGCCGTACGGGCGGGATCGCGCCGAGAGTAAGTGATCTACGGCGGTCCGGACCGGTGGTGGCTGAATCTGCCGGGTGGGCGGGGGGATCGTGGCGGGGATTCGACGGGACGGGTGGGCCCGGGCCACGGGCCCACCCCGGGTGATTACTTCTCCGGATACCGCCGCGGCGTCCACACCGTCTCGCGCTCGTCCTCCGGGCTGCGCCGTACCGACTCCGTCTGGGACGAGCCGATCAGGAGGATCGTGCGCATGTCGACTTCCTCGGGGGCGAGGGCGGCCAGGGGGACCACGCGGACGGATTCGGTGGGGCCGCCCACGTCGCGGGCCATGACCACCGGGGTGTCGGGGGAGCGGTGTTCCAGGAGGAGTGCGCGGGCCTTGGCCACCTGCCAGGTGCGGGTGCGGGAGCCGGGGTTGTAGAGGGCCATCGCCAGGTCGGCGGTGGCGGCCGCGCGCAGGCGGTCGGCGATGACTTCCCAGGGCTTGAGGCGGTCGGAGAGGGAGATCACCGCGTAGTCGTGGCCGAGGGGCGCGCCCGCGCGGGCGGCTGCCGCGTTGGCGGCGGTGACGCCGGGGAGGACGCGTACGGGGACGGAGCGGTAGGGGTCTTGGGCGGCTACTTCCAGGACGGCTGTCGCCATGGCGAAGATGCCCGGGTCGCCGCCGGAGACGACCGCGACCCGGCGGCCGCGGCGGGCCAGGTCGAGGGCCAGTTCGGCGCGTTCGGACTCGACCTTGTTGTCGGAGGCGTGGCGCGCCTGGCCGGGGCGTACGGGGACGCGGTCGAGGTAGGTGGTGTAGCCGACCAGGTCGGTGGCGGAGGCCAGGGCACCGCGGGACTCCGGGGTCAGCCACAGGGGGCCGGCCGGGCCGGTGCCGACGACCACGACCGAGCCGGCGGCCGGAGCGGGCGGCGGGGTGGCGATGCGGCTGGGGACCACGGCGACGGAGAAGTACGGGACGGAGGCCGGGTCCACTTCCGACAACGGTGCCGTCCGCTCCCCCGGCATCGTGGCGCGCTCGACGTAGTCCGCCTCCGGCAGGCGGCCGGAGTCGGTGAGCGCCTGGTGCACGGAGGGGAAGGTGCGGCCGAGCTTCATGACGACCGCGGCGTCGGTGGCGGCGAGGCGGGCGGTGAGTTCCTCGGTCGGCAGGGTGCCGGGGAGGATCGTCAGCACCTCGTCCGCCTCGCACAGGGGCTTGCCGAGGCGGGCCGCCGCCGCACTGACGGACGTGACGCCGGGGATGACCTCGGTCTCGTAGCGGTCGGCCAGGCGCTGGTGCATGTGCTGGTACGAGCCGTAGAAGAGCGGGTCGCCCTCGGCGAGCACGGCGACGGTGCGGCCCGCGTCGAGGTGGGCGGCGAGGCGGGCGGCGGCCTCGGTGTAGAAGTCGTTGAGGGCGCCGCGGTAGCCGTCGGGGTGGTCGGTCGACTCCGTGGTGACCGGGTAGACCAGGCGCTCTTCGATGTGGTCGGGCCGGATGTGCCGCTCGGCGATGGAGCGCGCGATCGAGCGGCCGTGCCGGGCGCTGTGGTAGGCGATCACGTCGGCGGCGGCGATGACCTCGACGGCGCGCAGGGTCATCAGGTTGGGGTCGCCGGGGCCGAGGCCGACTCCGTACAGACGTCCCGGGGCGGCCCCGGACCGCTCGGCCGTGCGGCCGGGGGTGGTGTGCTGCTCGGTCACTCTTCCACGCTCGCTATCGCGTTGATCGCCGCCGCGGCCATCGCGCTGCCGCCGCGCCGCCCGCGTACCACCAGGTGTTCCAGGCCGGACGGGTGCTGGACCAGCGCGTCCTTGGACTCGGCCGCGCCGATGAAGCCGACCGGTATGCCGAGGACGGCGGCCGGGCGGGGCGCGCCCTCCTCGATCATCTCCAGGAGGCGGAACAGCGCGGTGGGCGCGTTGCCGACGGCGACCACCGCACCGTCCAGGCGGTCCCGCCACAGTTCGAGGGCGGCGGCGCTGCGGGTGGTGCCCATGCGCTTCGCCAGGTCCGGTACGGACGGGTCGGCGAGGGTGCAGATCACCTCGTTGTCCGCGGGCAGCCGCTTGCGGGTGACGCCGCTGGCGACCATGTTGGCGTCGCAGAGGATGGGGGCGCCGTCGCGCAGCGCCTCGCGCGCGCGGGCGACGACCCGCGGGGAGTACGCCAGGTCGCGTACGAGGTCGGTCATGCCGCAGGCGTGGATCATCCGGACGGCGACCCGGCTGACGTCCTCGGGCAGCTGCGCGAGGTCCGCCTCGGCGCGGATGGTGGCGAAGGACTGGCGGTAGATCTCCGCCCCGTCCTTCTCGTAGTCGAACTCGCTCACTGTGTTTCGTTGCCCTCGGTCATTCGGTCATTCATCCGGTCATTCGGTCATGTCGCGGGGGGCGTACGGGTGGCCGCGCGGGCCGTCGCGACGGCGTCGGCGAGGCGGCCGGGTTCGGCCGCGGGGACGGCGGTCACGGCGTTCGCCCCGTCGCGGGTGCCCCGTACGGACACTTCGTAGGCGTCACCGGTGGCCACGACATCGACCCACGCGCCGTGCGGGTGGCCGCAGCGACGCGCGCAGCCCGACCAGTGGACGGGCAGCGGATCGGTGCCGCCCGCAGTGGGCACGGCGGTGCCCGTTGTCACCGCGGCCACCGCGGCCACCGCGTCCGCCCGTACGTCGGCCAGGGACTTGGCGCAGCCGGGGCGGCCGGTGCAGGCGCCGAGTCCGTACCAGGGGGAGGCGGGATCGGTGACCAGGCCGGTCGCCGCCAGGTCACGCAGCCTGGTACCGGCCGTCTCCGCGGACAGGCCGGGCAGCACCACGCCGCGCCAGGGTGTCATACGCAGTTCGCCGGCCCCGTCCCGGGCGGCGATGGCGGCCAGTTCCCGCAGGTGGGCGCTGGTGAGGCGGCCGAGGGGGGCGAGGAGGGAGAGGGCGGTGGCCGAAGTGCCGTCGGGGGTGGTGACCAGGCCCGGCCGGGGCGGGGCCGGGCGGGTGGGGGCCGGGGGCGCGGCGGTCGCGCAGGACTCCGCGAGTTGCGTACGCAGATGTACGCGGACCGTCGCCGCCCCGTAGCCGGGCGGCAGCTCCCGTACGCGCCACGCCCCGTTGCCCGCTTCCCGGGCGACCGCGAGGAACGCCTCCGCGGCGTTCAGCGCCACGCGCGGCGCGTCGCAGCCGGGCAGCCGCAGCGCCTCCACGTCGTCGCCGATGCGCAGCAGCGCCGTACCGCCCGCTTCTGCGATCAACGTCACATCGGCGCCGAGCGCGGCCACGTCGCCGCGGCCGTCGTCCAGCGCGAAGAGGAAGCGGCCGGAGAGGGCGGGGGCCGTGGCGCTCGCGCACAGGAGGCGGTCCAGTTCACGGGCCCAGTCCTGGACGGCGGCGCCGCCGTCGGCGCCTTGTCCGTCCAGTCCGGCGAGCGGTGACGCGACGATGTTGCGGACGCGTTCGTGTTGGTCGGAGGGGAGGAGACCGGCGGTGCGCAGGAGGTCGGCGAGGGGCGCGGCACTGTCGGCGGCGAGGCCGCGCAGCTCCGCGTTGCCGCGGGAGGTGAGGGAGAGGTGGCCGTCGCCGAGACGGTCGGCGGCATCGGCGAGAGCGAGCGCCTGAGACGGCGTCAGCAGCCCTGCGGGCAGGCGGAGCCGGGCCAGGAAACCGTCGGCCGCTTCGTGCAGCCGCAGCGCTCCCGGACAGGCGTCACCACGGTCCCGTACGAGGGCATCGCCGCGGTCCGGCACGGGGGCGTCACGGTCCCGTACAACGGCGTCACCACGGTCCCGTACGACGGCATCGCCACGCTCCGGCACGACGGCACCGCCGCCCTCCGATACGTCAGCGCCCGCACCGTCCCGTACATCCCGTACGACAGCGTCACCACAGCCCCGCACGCGGGCATCGCGGCCGCCCCCTGCGCAGGCGTCACCGCCGTCCCGTACGAGGGATTCGTCCCGATGCGGGGGTATCGCGGGGGTGGGCGGCATGGCGGCGAGCATACCGACGATGGCTCGGGCGGTCCCCCGCCCGGCCGTCGGCGGCAGCCCTTACTATGCAGGTCGGTGGGTCAGCTGGCCCGCCGGACGCCAGCGACGGCGCCAAGGGAGGAAGCCCGGTGGAAATCCGGCGCGGTCCCGCCACTGTGAGCCCGGCCACCGCCGGGCGAGCCAGGAACTCCCGCCGTCCGTGACACCGCCCGGGGCGCGGACCCCGAGGAAGGCCAGACGCCGCCATGATCCTGCTGCTGTCGACGTCCGACACCGATCTGCTCAGCGCCCGCGCGGCCGACGGCCCGGTGCCGTACCGGCTCGCCAACCCCGCCCGGCTCGACCTCTCCGAGCTGCCCGGGCTCCTGGAGGGCGCCGACCTGGTCGTCGTGCGCCTCCTCGGCGGCCTGCGCGCCTGGCAGGAGGGCCTGGACCAGCTCCTCGCCGCCGACCAGCCCCGGCCCGTCGTGGTGCTCACCGGCGAACAGGCGCCGGACGCGCAGCTCATGGAGGCCTCCACGGTCCCCATCGGCATCGCGGCCGAGGCGCACGCCTACCTGGCGCACGGCGGCCCCGCCAACCTGGAGCAGCTCGCCCGCTTCCTGTCCGACACCGTGCTGCTGACCGGCCACGGCTTCGAGCCGCCGGCCGCCGCGCCCTCCTGGGGCCACCTGGAGCGCTCGAAGCACCTGGCGGCGGAGGCACGGACGGGCGCCGAGGTGGTGGCCCGTACGGACGACACGGGCGCCGCGACCGGCCCGCTGGTCGCCGTGCTCTACTACCGCGCCCACCACATGAGCGGCAACACCGCCTTCGTGGAGTCGCTGTGCGAGCGGATCGAGGAGGCCGGCGGGCGGCCGATGCCGCTGTTCGTGGCCTCGCTGCGGGCGCCCGAGCCGGAGCTGATCGAGGAGCTGCGCGCCGCCGACGCCATCGTGACGACCGTGCTCGCGGCGGGTGGCACCAAGCCCGCCGAGGCGTCGGCCGGCGGCGACGACGAGGCGTGGGACGCGGGCGCGCTGGCCGCGCTGGACGTGCCGATCCTCCAGGCGCTGTGCCTGACCGGGCCGCGCAGCGCCTGGGAGGAGAACGACGAGGGCCTGTCCCCGCTGGATGCGGCCAGCCAGATCGCGGTGCCGGAGTTCGACGGCCGCCTGATCACCGTCCCGTTCTCCTTCAAGGAGACCGACGAGGACGGCCTGCCGGTGTACGTCGCCGACCCCGAGCGTGCCGCCCGGGTCGCCGGCATCGCCGTGCGCCACGCCCGGCTGCGCCACATCGCGCCCGCCGACAAGCGCTTGGCGCTGGTGCTGTCCGCGTACCCGACCAAGCACTCCCGCATCGGCAACGCGGTCGGCCTGGACACCCCGGCGAGCGCGGTCGCGCTGCTGCGCCGTCTCCAGGAGGAGGGGTACGACTTCGGGGACGAGCCGGTGCCGGGGCTGGAGTCCGGCGACGGCGACGAGCTGATCTACGCGCTGATCGAGGCGGGCGGCCACGACCAGGAGTGGCTGACCGAGGAGCAGCTGGCCCGCAACCCGGTCCGCATCCCGGCCGCCGACTACAAGCGCTGGTACGGCACGCTGCCGCGGGAGCTGCGCGAGCAGGTCGAGGAGCACTGGGGTCCGCCGCCCGGCGAGATGTTCGTGGACCGGAGCAGGAACCCGGACGGCGACATCGTGCTGGCGGCCCTGCGCCGCGGCAATCTGCTCATTCTCATCCAGCCGCCGCGCGGTTTCGGCGAGAACCCGATCGCGATCTACCACGACCCCGATCTGCCGCCGTCGCACCACTACCTGGCCGCCTACCGCTGGATCGCGGCTTCGCGCGAGGACGGCGGCTTCGGCGCCGACGCCATGGTGCACCTCGGCAAGCACGGCAACCTGGAGTGGCTGCCCGGCAAGAACGCCGGCCTGTCCGCCGCCTGCGGCCCGGACGCGGCCCTCGGCGACCTGCCGCTGATCTACCCGTTCCTGGTCAACGACCCGGGCGAGGGCACCCAGGCCAAGCGCCGGGTGCACGCCACGCTGGTCGACCACCTCGTACCGCCGATGGCCCGCGCCGAGTCGTACGGCGACATCGCGCGCCTGGAGCAGCTGCTCGACGAGTACGCGGCGATCTCCGCCATGGACCCGGCGAAGCTGCCCGCGATCCGCGCCCAGATCTGGACGCTGATCCAGGCCGCCAAGCTGCACCACGACCTCGGCCTGGAGGAGCGCCCGGACGACGAGGGCTTCGACGACTTCCTGCTGCACGTCGACGGCTGGCTGTGCGAGGTCAAGGACGCGCAGATCCGCGACGGGCTGCACGTGCTCGGCGGCGCGCCGGAGGGCGAGGCACGCGTCAACCTCGTGCTCGCCATCCTGCGCGCCCGGCAGATCTGGGGCGGTACGTCCTCGCTGCCCGGCCTGCGCGAGGCGCTGGGCCTGGACGAGTCGGCGGCCACCCGTACGACCGCCGACGAGGTCGAGGGACGCGCCCGCGGCCTGGTGCAGGCCATGGACGACGCGGGCTGGGACCCGGCGGCCGCCGAGCGGGTCACCGCCGGGCTGCCCGAGGCGCAGCGCGGGCCGGTGGCCGCGATCCTCGCCTTCGCGGCCCGCGAGGTCGTGCCGCGCCTGGCCGCCACCACGGCCGAGATCGACCACGCGGTGCACGCGCTGGCCGGCGGCTTCGTCCCGGCCGGCCCGTCCGGATCGCCGCTGCGCGGCCTGGTCAACGTGCTGCCGACCGGCCGTAACTTCTACTCCGTCGACCCCAAGGCGGTGCCGAGCAAGCTGGCCTGGGAGACCGGCCAGGCGCTCGCCGACTCGCTCCTGGAGCGCTACCGCACCGATCACGGCGACTGGCCGACCTCGGTGGGGCTGTCGCTGTGGGGGACGAGCGCGATGCGTACCTCCGGTGACGACGTCGCCGAAGCCCTCGCCCTGCTCGGCATCCGGCCCGTCTGGGACGACGCCTCGCGCCGCGTGACCGGCCTGGAGCCGATCCCGGCGGACGAACTCGGGCGCCCCCGCATCGATGTGACGCTGCGTATCTCCGGCTTCTTCCGCGACGCGTTCCCGCACGTCATCGGCCTGCTGGACGATGCCGTACGGCTCGCCGCGTCCCTGGACGAGCCCGCCGACGTCAACTTCGTCCGCGCCCACGCCCAGGCCGACCTGGCCGCGCACGGCGACGAGCGCCGGGCCACCACCCGGATCTTCGGCTCCCGCCCCGGCACGTACGGCGCGGGCCTGCTCCAGCTCATCGACTCCCGCGACTGGCGCACCGACGCGGACCTCGCCGAGGTCTACACGGTGTGGGGCGGTTACGCGTACGGGCGCGGCCTGGAGGGCTGCCCGGCGCGCGAGGAGATGGAGACCGCGTACAAGCGGATCGCGGTGGCGGCGAAGAACACCGACACCCGCGAGCACGACATCGCCGACTCGGACGACTACTTCCAGTACCACGGCGGCATGGTCGCGACCGTCCGCGCGCTCAAGGGCACCGCGCCCGAGGCGTACATCGGCGACTCGACCCGCCCCGAGACGGTCCGCACCCGCACGCTGGTCGAGGAGACCTCCCGGGTCTTCCGCGCCCGGGTGGTCAACCCGCGCTGGATCGAGGCGATGCGCCGCCACGGCTACAAGGGCGCCTTCGAGCTCGCCGCGACGGTCGATTACTTGTTCGGTTACGACGCCACGACCGGCGTCGTCGCCGACTGGATGTACGACAAGCTGGCGCAGACGTACGTCCTCGACCCGGAGAACCGCGCCTTCCTCCAGGAGGCCAACCCCTGGGCCCTGCACGGCATCGCGGAACGCCTCCTGGAGGCGGAGTCGCGCGGCATGTGGGCCGAGCCGGACAAGGAGACCCTGGCGGCCCTCCGGGAGGCGTTCCTGGAGACCGAGGGCGATCTGGAGGAGCAGGGCTGACGCCCGGGCACGACGAAGGAACGAAGGAACGAAGGAACGAAGGAGCGCCGGACGGGCTGTGCGTGCCCGTCCGGCGCTCCTCCGGTTCGTGTGCAGTGGCCCGGGGCCGGGTCGGTTCGTCGTACTGAACCCGTCTCGTACGGGGTGACGCGGGTTCAGCACGCCGTACTGTGCCCTCTCGTACGAGATGACCCGGGCTCAGCACGCCGTACTGAGCCCCTCTCGTACGAGGTGGCCCGGGCTCAGCCCGTCGTACTGAACCCCTCGCCGACCGTCAGCGTCACCACGTCCGACCCCGCGGCCGCCGTGTCCGCCGCCTTCTCCGCCTTCACGTTCCCCAGCCGGGCGGAGAGCACCTTCGCCTGCGCCTCCATCGACGCGGGGTAGGTGATGGCGGTCTCCTTGGCGCCGGGGGCCGCGTTGCCGGTGGAGACCACCGAGAAGCCCATCTTGCGCAGGTCCGCCGCCGCGCCGGCCGCGTAGCCGGGCGTGCCGGTGCCGTTGAGGACCCGTACCTTCACCGAGCGCGCCGTGACCAGTTTCTTGGACTCGGCGGCCAGCTTGTCCTTGTCGACCTCCTTGTCGTGCGCCAGGTCGCTGAAGAGGTCACCGGCCTGCGGGTACTGCCACACCACGTTGGCCTTGTCGGTGGGCACGTCCGCCTCGCGCGAGTAGTTCGGCACGGTCAGGAACGTGAGCCGGTTGCTGGGGATGTCCTTGACCGTGGAGGCCAGTTCGGACAGCGGCTTGACGCCCGCCAGGTCGTTGTCCGTGGTTATCGACTTGGTGGCCGAGTCGAGGAAGTCGTACAGCGCGCCGGGGCTGGTCAGCTTGGACTGCGCCTTCTCGCCGAGCGCCTTCATGAACTCCTGCTGGCGGCCGATGCGGCCGAGGTCGGAGCCGTCGCCGACGCTGTAGCGGGTACGGACGTAGCCGAGCGCCTTCTCGTCGCTGACCTCCTGGCAGCCCGCCTCCATGTCGAGGTGCGCCTTCTTGTCGTGGATCGCGGTCTTCGGACACACCTTTATGCCGCCCAGGGCGTTGACCATGCCCTTGAAGCCCTGGAAGTCGACCGAGACGAAGTGGTCGATGCGCAGTCCGGTGTTCTTCTCGACGGTCTTGATCGTGCAGGCCGCCGCGCTGGCCACGTCGCCGCTCTCGCCGCCGATGGTGAAGGCTTCGTTGATCTTGAAGTGGTGGGGCTTGGACTTGCGGCCGTTGCCGCTGTCGCAGGAGGGGATGGACACCCAGGAGTCGCGCGGGAAGGAGACCGCGGTGGCCCACTCGCGGTTGGCGGCGATGTGCAGCACCATCAGCGTGTCCGACTGCATGGTGTCCAGGTTCTTGCCGTACTTGGCGTTGGCGCCCGCGCGGCTGTCCGAGCCGACGACGAGGATGTTCTTCGAGCCGGGGCTGAGGTTGGCGGGGCGGTCGCCGCCGAGGCGGCTGCCGACGTCCGCGCCGTGGATGTTGCCGTCCAGCTTGAAGTAGATCCAGCCGCCGACGCCGGCCGTGATCAGCAGCAGGACGCCGAGGATGCCACCGGTCCAGGCGAGGATGCGGCCGCGCCGGGTCATCCGGGCCTTGCCGGGGCGGCGGCCGCGGCCGGAGCCGGAGCCCGCGGCGCGGCGCGAGCGGCCGGGGCCGGAGCCCGTCCGGTCGGCCCGTCGCGAACGGGGGCCGGGGACGCCGGGTCCGTCCGCGGCGGGGCCGGTGCGCCCGGTGCGGCCCGTGGGGCCGGGGGCGACGGAAGTGCCGTTCTGGCCGGAGGTCACGCCCCGCCGGGGCCGGTTCCTGTCTTGCACGCCTATTGGTCCTTCTGGTGCGTCAGATGCCCGCGCTCGGCAGGACGAGCATGCGGTCGGGGTCGTACGGAAACCACTGCGGGCAACTGCCGCTGCTGCCGCGCATCGTACGCAACCTGCACCACAGTTCGCCCGCCCCGTCCCGCCACCAGGCGCTGATCCGGCCCAATTCCCACCCGCCGTCGGGATGTTGCAGCTCCACCGGCTGGTAGACCCACCGCACCTCCGCTTCCGGGGGAGGCCCGCCCTGCTGCCGGGGGCCGCTCCTCGTCGTCATCTCCCCCTCCCGCCAGGCCGGTTGCGATCGTTCTGGCGCACTCTACAGCCAACTTTTACAGCGCTGTAGAAACACGGTCGTGTGGGGCGGATCACATCGTAAAGGAGGCGTCCGGGGCGGGCGGTTACGGGGTGGGGTGGCTCACGGACCCGGTCGGCGGACCCGGCCCTCTCTTCTTCTCACGGTGATCACCACCGCACGCTACGGAGTCGGCCGGCCCCGCACCCGAGCACAGGCCCCCCACGTCCCGCGCGGCCGCGTACTCAGAGCGGGGTGGCCGCCTTCAGGACGAGGAAGAGGGCCACCGCCGCGTTGAGCGAGGAGAGGGCGGAGGCGGCGGTGCCCGCGGCGGCCACCAGGGCGGCCAGGCCCGTCGGGGTGAGCGCGGGCGGCCAGCTGCGGGCCGTGGGGGCCGGGCCGAGGAGGGCCGCCACCCGGCGCGGCACGGGACCCGGCTCCGGGGCGGCGAAGCCCGCCAGCAGGGGGCTGGGGGCGGGCCGGGAGACCAGCGCGGCCTTGCCCACGGCCCGCGCGGTCAGCCGCCGGTCGCCGACGGTCCGCGCCGCCTCCTCGTCGGCCCAGCGCTCGGCGCTGAAGGCGACCGCCGCGCGCAGCGGCAGCAGGAGGGGGTTCGCGCAGCCGGCCAGCCGTACGGCCAGCTGGTAGCGGTGGTGGCGGTCCGCCAGGTGGGCGCGTTCGTGGGCGAGCAGCGCCCGGCGCTCGTCGCTGTCCAGGCTGTGCAGCATGCCGCGGGAGACCGCGATCCGGCCGGGGCGCGCGGGCCTGCCGGGGCGGGCGGGCAGGCCGGGCACGGCGTAGGCGTACGGGATGTCGTCGGGCAGCACCGCCAGTTCCGTACCGGGCGGCAGGCCGTCCAGCGCCCGGTGCGTACGGGAGCGGACGCGGTGGTGGCGGCGCAGTTCGAGGCCGCAGGCCGCGAGGACGGCGGCGAGCGCGGCGATCGCCGCCGTGCCCGCGACCTCCGCGACCGGCACCGCGGCCCGTACCTCCGGGTCGGACCAGCCGTCCGGCAGCGGGTTGCCCGGCAGCTGGGCGGTGCCCACCACCATCAGCAGCGCCAGGCACAGCGTGCTGCACACCCCGAGGACCACGGCCAGCGCGGTCAGCAGGCGGGTGGTGCCGCGCGGGTGCAGGTGCTGGCCGGCGAGGCGGGCGATCGGCAGGGCGGTCAGCGGCAGTACGAGCGGGAGGAAGACGAAGACGCCCATGGGTCAGTCAGGCTCCGGAACTCTCGCCCGCTTCGGGGCCGTCGCCGGTGGCGCGCTCCAGCAGGGTGCGCAGCAGCTGCTCGTCCTGGGCGGACAGGGCGGAGACGAAGCTGGCCAGCACGGCGTCCCGGTCCGACTCGCTGTCCAGTACGCGGCGCATCCGCAGCGCGGCGAGCCCCGCCTCGTCGGCGGCCGGGGTCCACACGTAGGACCGGCCGACGCGTTCGCGGGTGACGGCCTTCTTGGCGTGCAGGCGGGAGAGGATCGTCATCACCGTCGTGTACGCGAGGTCGCCGCCGAGGTGGTCCTGCACCCAGGCGGCGGTGACGGGCCCGGGGGAGCGGTGCAGCGCGGCCAGCACCTGCGCCTCCAGCTCGCCCTGGCCCCGGCGGCGCGCGCGGTCGCGCCCGCCCGGACGGCCGCCGAAGGGGTCCCCGTTCATGCCGTCGCCTCCCGTTCCGTGCCGGCCGCCCCGCGGCGGCGGGGCGTCGCCGCATCCTACTGAGCGGACCGGGAACGCGTCCCGCCCTTCGTTCGTCATCCTCTACAGCACTGTAGAGATTGTGGCCCGCCGCACAGGACGGCCACACACCCCGACCCGGGAGGAACATCCATGGGAGTCTCGCTGGCCAAGGGCGGCAACGTCTCGCTGTCGAAGGAGGCGCCCGGCCTGACCGCCGTGACGGTGGGCCTCGGCTGGGACGTGCGGACCACCACCGGAACCGACTACGACCTGGACGCGAGCGCCCTGCTGTGCAACGAGTCGGGCAAGGTCGTCTCGGACCGGCACTTCGTCTTCTACAACAACCTCACCAGCCCGGACGGCTCGGTGCAGCACACCGGCGACAACCTCACCGGTGAGGGCGAGGGCGACGACGAGTCGATCAACGTGAACCTGGCGGGCGTGCCCGCCGAGGTCGCCAAGATCGTCTTCCCGGTCTCCATCCACGACGCGCAGAACCGCGGCCAGAGCTTCGGCCAGGTCCGCAACGCGTTCATCCGCGTCGTCAACCAGGCCGACGGCACCGAGCTGGCCCGCTACGACCTCACCGAGGACGCCTCGACCGAGACCGCCATGGTCTTCGGCGAGCTGTACCGGCACGGCGCGGAGTGGAAGTTCCGCGCGGTGGGCCAGGGCTACGCGTCCGGCCTGGCCGGCATCGCGGCGGACTTCGGCGTCAACGTCTGACCGTTGCCGTTGCCGTTGCCGTTGCCGTAGCGCGGCTCGTACGGCCGTGACCGGTACGACGGCGGGCCCGCGGCGTGTGTGCCGCGGGCCCGCCGTCGTGGGCCGGAGCCGGGTGGCCCGCACCGCGTGCCGGGCCGGGCCGCCCGTACGGCCTCAGAGGTCGAACTCGGCCGGCGGAATGTCCAGCGCGTAGCAGACCTCGCGCACCACGGCCTGCTCGGTCTTGTCGAAGTCGCCGTCGGCGCCCCCGATGACGATGCCGATCTGGATGACGGCGCGCGCCTCGACCGGCTTCTTCTTCACCTTGCCGACCTCCTGCATGAGGCCGACCTTGCCGAAGTCGAAGTCGGCGGACAGCTTGTCCAGGTAGTCGTCGAAGCGGCGGCGCAGGTCGTCCGCGGAGAAGTTCTGCAGCACCTCGTTGGTGGCGATGAGCTGGGCCACCCGCTGCCGCTCGGAGGGGTCGACGTGGCCGTCGGCGGCGGCGACGAGCGCGCACATCGCCATGCTCGCGTCCCGGAAGGCGCCGCTCTTCAGTTCGTTCTTCTTGGCGACGAGCTGGTTCTGCATCGTCTGGGCGGAATCCTTGATCCGGTCCCACAGAGCCATGTGGATCTCCTTGTCGTTCCCGCGGGGTGCCGCGCATCGCTCGCCGTCGAGTAATGCGCAAGCAAAATCTACAGCCTTGTAGATTTCCGCGGGACACCGGATGCCGGACACCGGGCGCCGGGGCCGGGCGCCGGGATCGGGCGCCGGGGTCGGAGGCCGGGGCCGGGCGCCGGGACCGGGCGCCGGGACACCGGGCCGCCACGGCGGGCGCACACGTACGGAGGGCCGGGGCGTCCGCCCCGGCCCTCCGTGTCCCCCGCTCCCCCGTTCCCCCGAAAGCCCCCCTCGGGTTCAGGTGGTGGTCAGGCTCGCCCCCGCCCCCTCACCGCAGCCGCAGCGCCGTCCGCAGGGTGGTGAACAGCTGCGTCTGGTCGGTGACGCCGAGCACGCGGTACGCCTGCGGGCCCTGCGCGGCGATCCGTACCTGCGTACCGGTGTGCTCCTGCGACTTGCCCGGCGTGTTGGTCGAGTAGTTGACCTTCAGCTTGCCGCCCTCGTCGGTGACGAGGGTCGAGGAGAGGCCGGGCGGGTTGGCGTCCAGCGGCACGATCTGGCTGGAGTGGCCATGGTCGGCGGTGGTGACGACGAGCGTGTCGGGGTGCTTGGCGGCGTAGTCCCGGGCCACCTTCACCGCGCGGTCGAACGCCGCGGTCTCGCCGATCTGCCCGCAGGGGTCGGCCGCGTGGTCCTGCTTGTCGATCGAGGCGCCCTCGACCTGGAGGAAGAAGCCCTTGTCCCGGCCGTGGCCGCGCTGCGACTTCTGCTTCTTCTCCAGCAGCTGGATGGCCTTGGCGGCCTGCTCGTCCAGGGCGGGCGTGCCCTTGGGCCGCTGCGGGTTGCCGGTGGTGCAGCGCTGCGGGTCGGTGCCGCCGACGGCGGCGGGCTTGCCGGTCCACTCCACGGGCACGTTGCCCGGCGCGAACAGCCCGAGCACCGGCTTGCCGCCCGCGACGCTCTTGACCCGCTGGAGGCCGTCCCGGTCCGTGACGACCTGGTAGCCCAGCTTGCGCGCCTGCTCGGCCACCGTCAGGCCCTTGTACGGACCCTCGGTGATCTTCTGGTCGAAGCGCTGCTTGCCGCCGCCGAGGAGCACGTCCACCTTGTGGTTCACGCTCTGCTCGGCGATCGAGCCGGGGCCGCCCTTGCTGATCTTGTCGGTGGGGCACTTGGCCATGTCGGCCGGGCCCTGGCAGCTGCGGTCGGTGGCGTGCGAGGCGAGCACGGCCGGGGTGGCGTCGGTCAGCTCGGCGGTGGTGACGGAGCCGGTGGCGTAACCGTTCTTCTGCGCCAGCTCCAGGATCGTCGGCAGCGCCTTGTCGGTGTCCGGCGTCTTGGAGATGCGGCCGTTGACGGTCTTGTGCCCGGTGGCCCAGCCGCTGCCGCTGGCCGCGGAGTCCGTGACGTAGTCCGGCTTCCCGTTCTTGTCCACGGCGTAGGTCGTGTAGGCGCCGGTCAGCGGGAACTTGTCCATGTTCAGCCGCCCGGCGGCCCCCACGGTGTAGTCCCGGGCCAGGGTGATCTCGCTGTCCCCCATCCCGTCGCCGATCAGCAGGATGACGTTCTTCGCCGACCCGCCCCGGATCGCCCGCTCCGCCTGGTGCTCGGACCCGAAGGCGGCGGCCCCAGCGGGCACGGCCGCCGCGGCGGCGAGCGCCACGGCGGCACCGGTGATGACGCTGCGACGGGACAGGCGCAGTCTTCGCATGAGTACTCCTCTTCGCACGCCGGCCGTGTGCCGACGCGCTGAAGCCCACCAGCCCCCGGTGAACCCCGGGTGACGGGCATGCGGCGCCTTGGCCGCCCAGGGGTCAACGGGGGTGGTCGGTGGAGTGGGGCGGCGGCTCGGTGGGGCGGCTCGGTGGGGTGGCGGGAGGGCGTCGCGGAACGGTGGCGCGGATCGGCGTCGCCATCGGGAAGTCCGGCCCCGTTCCGCCGACCGTGTGGTGTTCATCCGAAGAACGGCGAATCGCGGGCGCGGGTCCTCGTGTTCCCGGGGCGTCTACACATCATGAGGAAAGTACGCAAATCGGTCATCGGGACAAGCGTCCGTGCGGCGCTGGAACACCGCCTCCCCGCGGTGCCGTCCGAGGGCCGGGGAATGACCGCAGGACCGAGCAGAGAAGAGAGGGATCATGGCCGCCACCAAGGTCACGAGACTCTGGGCCGCTTTCGTCACCGTCATCGTCAAGTTGCTCGCCGCGCTGGGCTTCCGTACGCCCGCCGCTGTCACCGCCACTGCCGCCACCGGCGGCACCGGTGCCGTTCCGGCTCCGGCCCCCGCCCGGACCGCCGTTGCCGGTGCCGGGGACGGATGGGCCGAGCCGCCGGCCGACGGTGATACGGATGGTCCGGCGGATGCGCCGGGTGGGGTGGACCCCCGGTACGACGTACCGGCGTTCGCGCTGCCGCGTATGCGGTACGGGCGGATTCTGCCGCCGACGATGAAACAGCGCATCCGGGCCGAGGCGCACGGTGCGGCTCCCAGTTCCCGCAGTGTGCCGGTCCAGTTGTCCGACGCCCCGTACACGGGGCCGGTGGGCGCGCCGCCGGCCCGTCCGGTCAGCGCGCCGCCCGTCCGCGCGGTCACTGTGCCGCACGCCCGCCGGCCCGAGCGCGAGCGGCTGCTCTGCCCGGCCTGAGGGCGGCTCGGCGGGTCCGCGCCCACGTGGTGCTCACGCCTATGGCCTGGTCGCGGCCTCCTGGGTGAGGTCGAAGTCGAGGCGGCGTTCCCGGTCGCCGGGGGCGAGCGTGATCCGGTCGGCGTGCGGCGGGTAGCCGGCGGCCGTCAGGGTGTAGGTGCCGGCCGTGAGACCGGTGACGGTGAAGGAGCCGTCCGGGCCGGTCACGGTGCGGGCGGCGGGTGAGCCGTCCGGTTCCTGGAGAGTGACGACGGCGTCCGGCAGCGGGCGTCCGTGCGGGTCCCGTACGGTGCCGCGGAGAGCGGCCGGCGGGGAAGTCGGCGTGGTGGCGTCGACGGTGCCCGTATCGGACGCGAGGACCTCGGGGGTGTGGTCCCCGGGAGACTGTGCGTGGGTGTCCGCGTGCTGAGCGACCCGTTCGAACGCCCCGGTCTCCGCCTCGCTGCGGGCCAGCAGCCGCGGTGTGCCCGGCTTGGGCCGGGACGGGAGGAACGCCGCCAGGACGAGGCCGATGGCGACGGCGCCGGTCGCGATGGCGAACGAGACGCGGAAGCCGGCCATGGTCGGGACCGTCACCGCGCCCGCGGGCGCGGACAGATGGGCCAGCACCATGCCGATGACCGCGCTCGACACCGAGGTGCCGATCGAGCGCATCAGGGTGTTCAGGCCGTTGGCGGCGCTGGTCTCGGACGGGTCGACGGCGCCGACGATCAGGGCGGGCAGCGAGGAGTAGGCCAGTCCGATGCCCGCGCCGACCACGATCGAGACGATCACGGTCTGCCAGGCGGCGCTCATCAGGCCCATGCCCGCGCCGTATCCGACGGCGATGACGAGCATGCCGAGCATGAGGGTGGTCTTGGGGCCCCGGCGGGCCGAGATCCGCGCGTACACGGGGGCGGTGAGCATCATCGTCAGGCCGAGCGGGGCCACGCACAGGCCCGCGACGACCATGCTCTGGCCCAGCCCGTAGCCGGTTGACCTCGGGAGCTGGAGGAGCTGCGGCAGGACGAGGGAGATCGCGTAGAAGGCGACGCCGACCATGATGGACGCGAGGTTGGTGAGCAGCACCTCGCGGCGCGCGGTGGTGCGCAGGTCCACCAGCGGGGCGGCGACGCGCAGTTCGTAGACGCCCCACAGGAGCAGCAGGGCGACCGCGCCGCCGAACAGGCCGAGGGTGGTGGGCGAACCCCAGCCCCAGTCGCTGCCCTTGGTGATCGGCAGCAGCAGGCAGACCAGCCCGCCGGTCAGCCCGACGGCGCCGAGCACGTCGAAGCGGCCGGTGGCCCGTACGGACGACTCGGGGACGCAGACGACGCTGAGCAGCATGGCCAGCACGCCCAGGCCCGCGGCGCCGAAGAACAGCGCGTGCCAGTCGGTCTGCTGGGCGACCAGGGAGGCGGCGGGCAGCGCGAGGCCGCCGCCGACGCCTATGGAGGAGCTCATCAGCGCCATGGCGGAGCCGAGGCGTTCGCGCGGCAGCTGGTCGCGCATGATGCCGATGCCGAGCGGGATGGCGCCCATGGCGAAGCCCTGGAGCGCCCTGCCTACCAGCATCGTGGTCATGTCAACCGTGAAGCCGCAGATCAGCGAGCCGACGACCATGAAGGCGAGGCTGGCCAGCAGCATCCGCCGCTTGCCGTAGAGGTCGCCGAGGCGGCCCATGATGGGGGTGGCCACGGCGCCGGTGAGCAGGGTGGCCGTCATGACCCAGGTGGCGTTGCTGGGGGCGGTGGCCAGCAGGGTCGGCAGGTCCTTGATGACGGGGACCAGCATCGTCTGCATGACGGCGACGACGATGCCGGCGAAGGCGAGGACGGGGACGACGGCGCCGGGCCCGCTCCGCCGGTCCCCTTGCGGCGGGTCGAGGGGTGGCACGGTGGGCGCGGGCAGGGAATGCGCGGCGGTGGGCGCCGGTTCCCCGGCGCGCTGGTCCGTCGTCTGTGGCATACGTACGGCCTCCGGTCGGTGCAAATGGATGCCCCTTGAACGCTTTTGGCGGCGTGGACATTCCAACGGGCTCCGTAGCGGCGGAATTCGGCCCGGTGGGCGTGGCGTTCCTATCGGTTATGACGTCTACCGTCCGGCCATGAAGGGGCGGTTGGCGCCGGGTTGCGGCCTGACGGGAAGCGGAAGGGCCGTACGTGCCCGCCCGCGAAGCCCATCCCCGGAACGGCCGGATCCGTACGGCGGCCGGGCCGTGCGTGCGCGGCAGCGGCGGCCCGGCCGGCCGCGTCGGTGGGGCCGCCGGGTCAGGCGCCCGGCTTGCGGGTCATGGCCCAGGTGCGCGGGCCGCCGCCGGGCAGTACGTAGTCGGCCGTCACCGCGAAGCCCAGGCGCTCGTAGAAGCGCACGTTGCGCTCGTCGGAGGTCTCCAGGAAGGCGGGCACGCCCGCCGCGTCGGCGGCCTCCAGACCGGGCCGGATCACCGCGCCGCCCAGGCCCCGGCCCTGCCGGTCCGGGTCCACGCCGACCGACCCGAGGAACCAGACGGGTCCGGTGGGCCGGTGCGGGCCCATCGTGGCCTCGGCCTGCGCGGAGACCTCGGCCCGGTCCCCGGCGAGCTCCGCGAACAGCGGGCCCAGTTCGGCGAATACCGCGCCCGCGTCGGCGGTTTCGGGCGTGGTCCACACGGCCACCGCGTCACCGTCGTCGGCCACCCAGACCCGGCCGTGCTCCAGCCCTATACGGGTGACGAACAGCTCGTTGAAGCGGTGCAGCCGGCCGAGGTGATCGTCGGCGGCGATGGTGTGGCGGGTGAAGGCGTAGTCGGCGAAGGCGCGTTGGAGGGTGCGCAGGGCACGGGGAAGGTCGTCGCGGGTGGCGGGGCGGACTACGGGGGTGTGCATGGTCATGGAGGACACCGGTTCAGGTCGGTTCGGACGGATGTCTTTCGGATGTCTTTCGGATGTCCAGGTCGGCGTCGGACCTGGCCCCCGGCCTGGGGGAAGCGGAGGGATTCAGGGCGTGACCGTCAGCGCGCAGGGGATCTGGAGGCTGACGGTGGTGGGGCCGCCGACCGGGCTGCTGATGCCGAGGGTTCCGTCGAAGGCGGCCAGCCGCCGCTGCACCCCCTGGAGGCCGCTGCCGGACTCCGGGCCCGCGCCGCCGTGGCCGTCGTCGGTCACGCTCACCGCCAGCGCGTTGGCCCGGTACTGGATGTCGATGAGGACGCGGCGCGCACCGGAGTGCTTGGTCGCGTTGGCCAGCAGCTCGCACACCGCGAAGTAGGCGGCGGACTCCACGGCCGGCTCAGGGCGGTCCGGAACGCCGGCGGTGACCTGCACCTGGAGGCGGCTCTCCAGCGCGAGCGAGCGGACGGCGTCCACCAGGCCGCGGTCGGCGAGCACCGGCGGGTGGATGCCGCGTACCAGGTCGCGCAGTTCCTCCAGGGCGCGCATGGAGGCGTCGCGGGTCTCGGCGAGCAGGGTGCGGACGGCTTCGGGGTTCTCGTCCAGGAGTGATTCGGCGGCGCTCAGCTTCATGCCCATGGCGAGCAGCCGGGCCTGCGCGCCGTCGTGCAGGTCGCGCTCGATGCGGCGGATCTCGGCGGCGGAGGAGTCGACGACATCGGTACGGGTGCGGGCCAGGTGCTCCACGCGCCGCCCCATCCGGGCCTTGGCGGTGGGCGCCAGCAGGGAGCGGGTGATCCGGGCGTGCAGGCGCAGCACGTACGGGGCGACCAGCAGGCCGACCGGGATCTCCAGCAGGCCGAGGCCGCCGGCGATCCAGGCGGACTCCTGACCGCGTACCGGCACGAACAAGTACCAGGTGCCGTCCCAGGACTGGACGACCGGCTCCCAGATGAAGGGGAGCAGCATGCCGAACAGGCCGTGGACGAGCGAGGCGAACGGGAGGATCGCGAGCAGGCCGGTGACCGTGACGGCGCACTGGGCCCACAGCATGTCGCGCCAGGTCGCGCTGTCGGTGAAGACCGCCACGCACTTGCGCCAGGCGCCCTTCCAGCCGCCCTCGGCGCGCGGCGCGGGGCCGTACGGCTCGGCGATCCGTACGCCGGTGTTCCCGGTCAGCCGCCGCTGGGTGTTGGCCGACCAACGTAGCGCCGTGACCAGGCCCGGGACGAGGAAGAGGCCGAAGCCGAGGAGCGTCAGCGACGTCCCGACGATCGCGAACCACGCGAGGAGGACGGCCGCCAGTCCGAGGAAGAACATGGTCAGCCCGCGGCCCATGGCCAGCCATCCGGCGGTCAACCAGTTGCGTCCCTGGCGCGCCGGCTGGTCGTCGGTGCGTGAACCATCGGTCATCTCGTTCGTCTCCGTGTCCGTGTCCGTGTCCGTGTCCGTGCTCGGTGCAGGGCGGTCCCCGGCGTCGCGCGTATCCATGATCCGGCGCGCGGCCGCGGTGGTCAGTGGTGTTAGGCCTACTTCTGGGCCCGGGCCACGGGCGTGCCGCGCCCGCGGGATCCGGGGGCGGACCGTACGCCTTCAGGAGCCGGGGCGCAGTCCGCACGCTCGCAGGAGCCGGGGCGCGGCCCCTGCGTCCGGAGGTCAGGCCGTGGCGACGTTCAAGTACGTCAGAACGGCCTGCACGCGCCGGTTGTCGTCCCTGGACGGCAGCAGCTGGAGCTTGCTGAAGATGCTGTTGATGTGCTTCCCGATGGCCTTGTCGGTGACGAACAGCGACTCGGCGATGCCGGCGTTCGACCTGCCCTCCGCCATCAGGCCCAGCACCTCCAGCTCGCGCTGGGTCAGGCTGTCCAGGGGCTCCTGACGCGCCCTGTTGTGCAGCAGCTTCTCGATGACCTTGGGGTCCATGGCCGTGCCGCCGTCCGCGACGCGGCGCACCGCCTCGATGAACTGGCCGCTGTTGAGCACCCGGTCCTTGAGGAGGTAGCCGACCGATCCGGCGCCGTCGGCGAGCAGTTCGCGGGCGTAGAGCTGTTCCACGTACTGGGAGAGGACGAGGACGGGCAGACCGGGGACCCGGCGGCGCGCCTCCAGCGCGACCTGAATGCCCTCGTCGGTGAAGGTGGGAGGTAACCGCACATCCACGATGGCCACGTCGGGGCGCTCGTCGACGAGCGCGCGCAGCAGCTCCGGCGCGTTGTCCACGGACGCGACGATGGTGCAGCCATGGGCTTCCAGAAGGCGTTCCATGCCTTCCCTCAGGAGGAAGAGGTCCTCTCCGAGGACGACGCGCATCATGGCCTCCCCGCGGCAGCCGCTCCGTGACGCCGCCCGCCGCACACAGCGCCCCTTGGATCGGACTGTACCTCTCCCCCTGCCGGGCCGGTGGCGGCTGATCGACGGCCCCGGCCGCCGGGCGGCGGGCCCGAGCGGTGATCGCTGCGGACGTCGATCCCGGGTCACCGGTGGAGTTTCCCGGGGCGGCGAGGCCGGCGCCGACGGCGACAAGCGGACCTTCGGCGAGGAGTGAAAAACCGCCGCGTCCGGCGCTACTTGCGCATCTTCCGGTCGAAAAGCACCGTCGCCAGCGTCGGCACGATGCCCGCCCAGAACAGCACCTGCGGGACCGTACGGTCCGCCCACGGCACCTGCGAGAGCAGCAGCGCGCACAGCATCGACCAGACCGCCTGGGCCAGCACGATGCGGGACCAGCGGCCCCGGCGGATCAGCGACCGTACGTTCAACTGCGCCCCCGTACGCAGGCGTCGGTACCGCAGCAGCGCCCCGAAGCCCCAGATCGCCGCCATCGGCACCAGCATCCAGAGCCGCTGGCCGAGCGACACCGGCAGGTCCCGGGGCACCTTCCCGTCCTGGGGGAAGAGGTCGAGCATGGCGCCCGCCCCGGCCACGCACGCCAGCGCCAGCCAGCGGGTGCCGCGCAGCAGCCGGTACGTCGCGCCGTCCAGGGCGCTGCGCAGCCAGGGCGAGTCGGGGACGGTGCCGAGCGCGTCGGCATACAGGTCCGCCGCCTGCGCGGCCTTCACGCCCGGCGCGTTGGCGGCGCTGTCCGTCTGCAACACCACGGCCAGCGGGTTCGTCGGGTCCAGCCGGCGCAGCGTGACGAGCGTCTGCCGCGCGCACTCCTGGTCGTTCGCGATGAGTGCGGCCTTGTAGAGCGACTCGTACGCTCTCGGCTCCTCGGGGGCGAGCCGTACCGCCTCCAGGCCCAGGCGCAGCCCCTCCTGCCGGTCGCCGTCGGACAGCCACGGCTGGATCTCGGCGAGCGTCCCGTAGGCGGTCCAGCGGAGCGGATCGACGCGTATCGCCTCCCGCAGCACGGCGCCCGTCTCCTCCATACGGCTCGCCTGCCGCAGGGCCCGCGCCCGCATGTGGAGGGCGGCGTAGTCCTGCGGCGCCAGCTCCAGCGCCTGCCCGGTCACCTCCACGGCCCGGTCGGTCTCCTTGCCGGCCAGGTGACAGCGCGCGAGCTCCAGCAGCGCCCACAGATCCTGCGGGTCCTCCTGGAGCCGGGCGGCGAGTACGGTCTTGGCCTCGTCGTACCGGCCGAGGTCGACGAGCACCTCGGCACGGGCCACCATCGGATGCTGTTCCGTCACAGCTTCCGCCGCTTCTTCAGGTACGCGAGCAGGTCGTCGTACGTACCGCCCTCGTTGGCGAACATCGCCACGTTCCGCGCGGACGAGAACCACGCCTCGGTCGAGGGCATCACCGCCTTCGCCGCGCCCAGCAGGTCCTTCATGCCGATCATGCGGACCGTGCCGGTACGGGCCGAGTCCAGCAGCGCGGTCTCGGCGGCGCTCTCGCAGACATGGGCCAGATCGGCGCCGGAGAGACCCTCGGTGGCCTTGGCCAGCTTGCCCAGGTCGACGTTCTCGATGGGCCGGTCCTTCAGGTGGTAGCGCAGGATCGCCTCGCGCGCGGGCGCGTCCGGGGGCAGCACGAGCAGGGTGCGGTCCAGGCGGCCGGGCCGGCGCAGGGCAAGGTCCACGTCCCAGGGCAGGTTGGTGGCCGCCAGCACGAAGACGCCCTCGTTGGCCTGCGCGTCGATACCGTCCAGCTCGGTCAGCAGCTGATTGACCGTGTTGCGCATGCCGCTGTGCTGCGTACGGCTGCGCTTGCCGCCGAGCGCGTCCAGCTCGTCGAGGAAGACCACGCACGGCGCCTGGCGGCGGGCCGTCGCGAAGATCTCGTGCATGTTGCGCTCGGAGTTGCCGATCCACATGTCGAGCACGTCGTTGACCGACACGGACAGGAAGGCGGCGCCCAGCTCCCCGGCCACCGCACGGGCGATGAAGGTCTTGCCGCAGCCCGGCGGCCCGTACAGCAGCAGCCCGCCGCGCAGGCTCTTGCCGTACAGCTTGCGCAGCTCGGGATTGCGCATCGGCGCGAGGAAGGCGGCCTCCAGCCGGTCCTTGACGTCCTGCATCCCGCCGACATCCGCCAGCCGCACGGTACCCGGCGCGTCCACCTCCCAGGCGTCCGCGCCACCGGGGTCGTCGTTTCCGTCCGCACGCAGCGGGCTCTCCACGAAGCGCGGCGGTACGACGTCGCGCACCTGACCCTCGGCAGCCTGCCAGTCGAAGCCGGTGGCGGGGGATTGCCGGCCCGGGGTGGGTGATTGTCGAGCCGGAGAGGGCGCCTGCTGAGCGGGGGCGGGACCTTGCTGGGCTGGGGCGGGCGTTTGCTGGGCTGGGGCGGACGTTTGCTGGGCTGGGGCGGACGTTTGCAGGGCTGGGGCGGGCGTCCCCATGGCCCGGCCCATCAGCTCCCGGGCCTTCTCGTCCCCGGGGGCATGCTGCAACGCGATGGCGACCTCGGTGATGGCCGCGTCACGCTGCCCCGCCTCCAGCAGCAGCTCCGCCAGGTGCAACCGCAGCGGCACATCCTCCGGCGCCGCCGCGACGGCCCCGCGCAAACTCCGAACCAGCGCCGATTCCTCTGACATGTGCATCACCCTATGCATGGCCTGGGCAGGGCCGTCCGGCGGGCGGCCGGGTGCCGCCTGGGGTGCTCTGGCGCCTTTTGAGATGCCTGGAGCCTCTTGAGATACCTGGCGCTTCTTGGAATTCCCGGCACTTCCTGGGATGCCTCGCACTTTCTGGGGCGCCCTGGCGGAAAGCCTTCCGCAAACGATCACCGATGCAGTTCCATGTACTGGGCATCTTCTGCCCGCGCACCCACGCAAGGGCCCGGTACGGCACCACCCCTCACAGATACGGAGCGTCACAACGTGACTGCCAAAGTCCTGACTTACCGCGCGGCGGCCCTCGCCGGCGGCACTCTGCTGGCCTTCTCTCCACTGACCGCCCAGGCGGCCCAGGCAGCCCCGGCGGCCCAGGCCCCACACGCCGCGTCGACCGCCCGGATCCCCGCCCGGATCCCCGTCCAGATCCCCGCCCGGACCGTACCGGCCGTCGCCGCCAAGGGCGCCGTCCTCGTGGACGGCACGAACGGCACCACCCTCTTCGGCAAGGAAGCCGACACCGCCCGCCCCATAGCCAGCACCGCCAAGATCATGGCCGCGTCCGTGGTCCTGGAGACCGAGGGCGTCGATCTGGAGCGACAGGTCCCCGTCAAGCAGGCCTACCGCGACTACGTCACCCGGCACGGCTCCAGCACCGCCGACCTCCAGACCGGCGACAAGCTCACCGTCCGCCAGCTGCTCTACGCGACCCTCCTGCCCTCCGGCGCCGACGCCGCCTACGCCCTCGCCGACACCTTCGGCACCGGCGCCACCGAAGCCGAACGCACCGCGTCCTTCATCTCCCGGCTGAACGCCAAGGCCGCCGAACTCCACCTCACCCACACCAGGTTCGACTCCTTCGACGGCGGCGGCACCGACACCAGCACCCCGGCCGAACTCGCGAAGCTGGCCCGGCACGCCATGAAGAGCGACACGTTCCGCACGATCGTCAAGTCCAAGCAGTACAAGGGCGAGGCCCCCGCCGCCAACGGCCGCACCCGCTACTACACCTGGAACAACACCAACCAGCTGCTCGGCTCGTACAACGGCGTCATCGGCATCAAGACCGGCACCACCACCCCGGCCGGCGACTGCCTCGTCTTCGCCGCCACCCGCGACGGCAAGACCCTCGTCGGGACCGTCCTCAACAGCAAGGACCGCTACGCCGACGCCGCCAAGCTCCTGGACCACGGCTTCGGCGCGAACACCGCGAAAACCCTGAAACTCCGCACCCTCCCCGCGAACACCCAGCGGGACTGACGCCACGGCCGAGGGGTGTGGTGAGCGCGGTCACCACACCCCTCGGGCAGCACCGCCGGTACGGACAGGGCCCGGCCACGGTGCCTCAACCGGCGCTACGACGGGCGGGAAAGCCGTGCGCACGGGCTGCGAGGACCACGACCAGCACCGGAGCCAGAAGAATCGGCACGCTCCAGGGAAGTGACGCGGTGCCGAGCCTGTCCAGCAGGAGGCCGCCGACCACGCCCCCGCCCGCCATGGCCACGTTCCACAGGGTGACCAGCATGGCCTGTGCGGCGTCGGCCCGTTCGCCCCCGGCGTCACCCGCCGCCGTCTGCAACAGGGTCGGCGCACCGCCCCAGCCGAGACCCCACAGCACCACCGCCACGTACACCAGCGCGGGGGTGCCGGCGAGCAGGGCCAGTACGACGCCGGCGACCCCGACCAGCAGCGTGCCGGCCGTCATGAGCACCCGCAGCCAGCGGCTGATCAGCGCACCGACGACCCAGATGCTCACCACCGAGGCCCCTCCGAAGACCAGCAACACCACGTCGGCCTGACCGCCCATCCCCAGGTGGTCGAGGAAGGTGGTGACGTAGGTGTAGAGGACGGTGTGGGCGAGGACGAAGACGAGGGTGACCACCAGAACCGGAGCGACCCCGGGCACCTTGAGCGTTCCGGTCATCGAGGGCCCGCCGCCCGCTCCCGCGCGCTGCCCGGGATAGTCGGGAACGGCGGCCAGGATCCAGCCCAGCAGCACGACGGTCAGCCCGGTCATGACGAGGAAGGCCGCCTGCCAGCCGACGACCTTGCCGACGAACGTCCCGGCGGGCACGCCGAGCGACAGCGCGACGGGAATGCCGGCCATGGCCACCGCGATGGCCTTGCCCTGGAGATGCGGCGGGGCCATCCGCCGCGCGTAGCCGGCGAGCAGCGCCCAGGCCAGCCCGGCGGCGACGCCCGCGGCGAAACGGGCCACCATGGTCAGCGGGTAGTAAGGGGAGAGCGCGGTCACCGTGTTGGCGACGGCGAAGCCGAGCACCGTGGTCAGCAGCAGCTTCCGGCGGCGTAGACGGGCGGTGGCGGCGGACAGCGGTATCGCCGTGAGGACGGTGCCGAGGGCGTACACGGTCACCGTCTGACCGGCGGCCGACTCGCCGACGCCCAGGTCACCGCTCATCGCGGGCAGCAGCCCGGCCGGCAGCGTCTCGGTCAGGCTGGTGATGAATACGGCGGTCGCCAGCGCGAGCAGCGCCGCCAGCGGAAGCTTCCGTCGCGCTGACGCCTCGGCGCCGCGGTCGGCCGACAGGCCCGCCCTGTTCAGATCCGTGAGTGACATGGCAGCATGCTGAAACCCTCACACACATGTGAAGGTCAAGTAGGCTCCCGCTGACGGGCTTTCGGAGGGACGGCCATGCGCATCGGAGAACTGGCGGAACGCACCGGTACGTCGCGGCGCATGCTCCGTTACTACGAGGAGCAGGGACTGATCGCGTCCCAGCGGTGCGCCAACGGCTACCGCGACTACGACGAGCTCTGCGTGGACCGCGTCCAGCAGGTGCGCGGGCTGCTGGACGCCGGGCTGCCGACCCAGACGATCCGGCGGATCCTGCCCTGCCTCGGCCCGCCCGGCCGGATCGACATCCCGAACCCGACCCCGGAGACGCTCGCCCTGCTGGAGCGCGAGTGCGAACGCATGACCCGCCGAATCGACCACCTGACCCGAAACCGCGACGCCATGCGGGCATACGTGGCCCGGGTCCGCGCCGATACGCCACCGGCCAACGAACAAGGCCCAGGTCTGCGACCTGGGCCTTAACTCTGGAGCGGGTGACGGGAATCGAACCCGCGCTCTGAGCTTGGGAATCATGGGTGATCTAGTGTCCATCCGGTCGCTGACCTGCGATGATGATCCTGAACGGGGGCCAGTCTGAACCGTCGCTGAACTCGTCATTCACCGCTGTTCCCCGCCGCGCCGGGCACGCATCGGGCACGCGCTATACCCGGTGCCCCAGCTTCGCTTCCCGCATTGGTCGGCCACAGTCCTGCTGACCGCGAGAGCACCACAACAAGGAGAAGGCCAGCAGGCCAAGCAGCCCAGGCACCTCACTGTCCTTCCCGGAACCTGTCGATCACCGACGCGGCTCGCGCTCGCGCTTGATCCTGTTCAGGCTCCTTACCGTCTGCCCGGACCGCGTTCAAAGCGAGCAACCGGAAGGTCCTCATTGCTTGCTTTGCCGCGTTGATGGCTACAAGCATCTGTTCTTGCGGACTTGGTTCGTCGGGTGAGGCAATGCCTTCATCGCCGAGGAGCCAGTGGCCTCCGGCCAGGACAGCTCTGGCGATTTCCGCAGTGAGCTCTGCTGCCATGTATGCGACGTCCTCGGGCCCTGCCATAAGGACCTGCGTGTACGTCAGGTCGCCGACCCGATCGAAAGAGGCCAGAGCAGCCATCGCTTCTTCTCGCCGGGGAGGCTCGTGAGACAGAGCGGCGGCCGCCTTGCTCAACTGCTCCAACTGTTCTGATGCCTCAGCGACGAACTCGCCGTAAGCCTGCCGTCGAGGTTCTCGTAGCTGCGAGACATGATCGGCACGTATCTGCCTGTCCAGGTTCCTCTCTTGCGATGCGAGCTGAAGCTTGGTTTGAGAACGGGCAAAGAACCCGGTCACTGCTGCCGCCGCAGCAGTGCCACCAGCTCCAACCACCGCACCGAGAATGGCCGCAACTCCTGCATCCATGACACGATTTTGGACCCTGCACCGTGGGGCATGGGCCATGTGTCATGACGACGAGGTGCTGAGCGGAGCGCCCACGACGGGCTAAGCCACATCGCGGCAGCAGCTGCTCCCCGCTAGCCACAGATGAGGTTTCCGGTCCGCTCACGCTGTCGCATCCGTGACGGTGGCGGTACGGCGCCCAGCTCCCGCCGGCTGTTGTGTCCGGAGTGCTCGGCGCCCCCCAACCCCACCCCTTCCGTAGCCTGCCTGCCTCGACAGGACTACTGCCTATGGGGCGGTCGGCAGCGCGCCCGTCACGTAAACCGCTCACCGCTTCCGCCTCCACCTTCATCACCCCTCATCTGCACCCTCCCCGCCCCCGGGCTCCCCGCTGGGTCTGCCCTCTTGGGCCGGGGGCTCTGGTGCTGCTGCTCGACTCGTCCTGGTGGCGAGCGCCTGCGGCCTGGTCATGCGGTCGGGTATCGCGGTTGGTGGCGTGGGCCGGTGGGGTGTTTGCTCGTTCCGGCGCTGCTTTTGGGCGGGGCAAAGCGTGTACGAAGCACCCCGTGGCAACTTCAGGTGGCGCGGGGCCGGGGGCCGGGCGGAGCGGGCCGGAGGCAGGAGCGGCGCCCGAGCCCCCGAGCTCCGCGCCGGCCCGCGTTGCGGGCCGGTGGGGTGTGCTTCGTAGCGGCGGCTGCCAAAGCCGTTGACCCGCGCGCCGGATGCCGAAGGCAAGAGCACCCGCAAGGCCAACGCCGTCCTCCGCAGAGCCCGCCCCGGCGACGGCCGGGCCGCTGGGTACTTGGCCGACGGGAGCGAACCCGTCTGCGCGCTCTCACCAGCTGCTCACGGACTTCAATCGGGGCTTGGCGTCCGTACGCGCTCGGCGTCAGGGCAGCCCCGGCCGGGAACGGCAGCCCTCCTGGGGAACTCCCGGAGTGTTCCCCCTCCCACCCCCACCCCCTCCCCGCCCGCAGGGCGGGGCTTGAACCAGTAGAGAAAGTTGTAACTCAGGCTGGCGGGAGGGGCTTGAAGTCCTCTGTGCAGGCGGGGAGTACGGTGCCCTGCCGGTGGGCGAGAGGAAGGAAGGTCACCGGGCGGATCGTCCAGGTGATGCGGGTGGTGGCCTGGGTGACGGTCACCGTGTAGGGCTGTCGGCGGAGCAGGGCTGCCCTGGCCTTCAGTCGTCCTTCGCAGAGCCAGGTCCAGGCTTCGTGGGAGGCGTCCGCGGAGAGGGCCGGTGTGATGGTGCGCAGGGCGACGGCCACCCACCTGTCGGCCTGGTGCGCCGAGTAGGCGTCGAAGGATGCGTGCAGGGCCGGCCTCTCGGCCGGGTTCGCGAGGTCTTGGGTCCAGCATTCGCACCAGTAGCCGCGGCGGGGCTTGTCGGTCTTCAGCATGGGTGGGCTCCTGGTCGGTTGCTCGTGAAGAGTTCTGCGGTGACGGTGTGGGCGCCCTGACTGCTGTGGACCACCACTCGGTGGGCGATCGCGTTGACCATGCCGAGCCCGCGGCCGTGCTCGGCCTCCTCGTCCTGGTCCTCGACCTTCGGGATCGTGCCTGCGCCGCCGTCGTCGGTGACCGACAGGGCGATGACCTGCGGGGTGACTGAGAGGGACAGGTGGAAGCTGCCGGAGTTCCGCCCGCTGGCGGTGTGGAGGATCGCGTTCGAGCTCAGCTCGCTCACGATCAGCTCGGCGTCCTCGGCCAGCGGGGAATCGCGCAGTATGTCGCGGGTCCATCGGCGGGCCCGGCTCACCTCTTCCGGGGAACCTGGGCAACTGAGCCCCCAGACCTGGACTCTACTCGTATACTCGTGCATACAAGTTCCTTCGTGCTGGTAGGCCGCCATGTGCAGCGGGTTCGGGCTAGACGAGTTTCACGCCGTCGTGGGCGCGGACGGCCGGCGGGGTAGTGGCGTCGAGCGCGTCCAGGACGCGGATCGCGTAAGCCTCGTCGGCAAGTTCGGTGACTTCTTCGCGGGTGGCCCACCGCAGCGCGCGGGTTTCGTCCCCGGTGGTGGGGGTGCCGTCGGCGGCCCGACAGCGGAAGACCAGAGAAACGATCAAGCCCGTCATGTTCTTGTAGACGCCGGTCAAGGTTGCCGGAAGCTCGATCTTGATGCCGGTTTCTTCGAGCACTTCGCGCTGAAGGGCTTCCGGGATGGTTTCCTCGCGTTCGAGGACTCCGCCCGGCGGTTCCCAGTGACCGTTGTCGCGCCGCTTGATCAGGAGAGCCCGGCCCTGGTCGTCAACGATGACTCCGGCGACGCTCACGGAGTGCGGACGGTCGGTGCTCACGTTCCTCGGCCCCTTCGGATGGCTAGGCTCTCCACCGTAGCAATAGCACTCGCCCACTCGTCTAGATACCTAAAGGAGTAGTCCACGTGACGTCTCTTCCGAGCGTTCTTGGCGCTCTCGACCCCACGAGTGATCGTGCGGTCTTTCGACAGATCGCCGATCAACTGCGAGAGGCCATTGATCGCGGGCGCTTCAAAGAGGGGGAAAAGCTGCCCTCGGAAGCTGAACTTGTCGAGCACTACGGGGTATCCCGTATGACGGTGCGGAACTCCTTCTCGGTCCTTCAGGGGGAGGGCCTGGTCCATGCCGAGCACGGCAAGGGCGTCTTCGTCCGGCCGCGCCCGCCCGTCCGGCGCCTCGCCTCCGATCGGTTCGCCCGGCGCCACCGCGAGCAGGGGAAGTCCGCGTTCATCGTGGAGGCCGATGCCGTCGGGAGCCATCCGAAGGTGGATGGTCTGGAGGTCAAGGAGGAGAAAGCCAGTCAGGACATCTCTGCCCGGCTCGGCTCCGTGCGGCGCGTGCTTGCCCGGCGGCGCCGCTATCTGCTTGACGGCCGGCCGGTTGAGTTCGCCACCTCCTACCTGCCGCTCGACATCGCCCGCGGTACCCAAATCGCCGAGCCCAACCCCGGCCCCGGCGGCATCTACGCCCGGCTTGAGGAACTGGGCCACCACCTCGACCACTTCGAGGAGGAGATCCGCGCCCGGATGCCCTCACCTGCCGAGGTCAAGACGCTGCAACTGGCGTCCGGTGTCCCCGTGATTCACCTGATTCGCACGGCTTACGACACAGAGAAGCGGGCCGTGGAGGTCTGCGACACGGTGATGGCGGCGGACGCGTACGTCCTCTCCTACCAGCTCCCGGCCACCTGACCGACGGTGCGCGAGGCCACTTCTTCGGACTCGTACACCCCGGCACGCATACTCGTATAGACGAGTGGGCAAGTTGTGTGGCAAGGTGGTCCCCGTTCCCGGAAGAGCCGGGCGCGAAGACTGCAACTTGTCTAGACGAGTAGATGGGAAGAAGCCTTGCGCACCATCCGTGTGGAGACCTCGGCCGCGACGATCCTGCTGACCGAGGCACCCGAGCCCAAGGTCCGCGACCGCAAGACGGGCGAGATCGCCAAGGACGCCAACAACGGCGAAGCGCTGATGACGATCGGCGTCGTCTACATCGAGGAAGGGGAGTCGTCCCTGATCAAGGTCACCGTGCCGGAGGGCGGTGTCTCCGAGGGCCTGACGCTCGGCGCTCCGGTCTCGCTGCCCGGCCTGGTTGCCCGGCCGTGGGAGTCGGTGTTCAACGGCCAGCAGCGGCACGGCATCGCCTACCGGGCCGCCGCCGTCACTCCGGCCGCCTTCCCGGCCGCCATGGGGGACGCGGCCTGATGACCGACCTGGTAACGCTTCTGGAGGTAGGTGGTCCCGTCGCCGCACTCGGCGGTGGGGCCGCCTACGCCCGGACACGGCACCCGGGCATCTACTGGTCCACGGTCGGCCTACCGGTCTCAACCGCCCGGCTGCTCGGCTCGTACAACTCGGTCATGGAAGCCTGCGGCCTGACCGTGGCCCCCTCCCGGCTGCGGGTCCTGGCGGTCAAAGCCACTACCCGCCGCGAGGTCCGGCCCGTACCGCCGCGTCGCGGCATCATCCGGCCGACCACGACGGGGTTACGGCTTCGGCTCCGGCTCGCCCCTGGGCAGGAACCCGCCGATGTCGCGACCTCGGCCGAACGGCTGCGCCATGCCTGGGGCGTGCACGCCGTGTACGTGACACCCGTCAAGCCTGGCGTGATCGACCTGCGGCTGGTCGGCTTCGACGTGCTGCGGAAGGTCCGCATGCCGCGCAAGCTCCCGGCTGGGCTGCTGAAGGTCCCGGTGGCGCTGCGGGAGGACGCCACGGCCTTCGTACGGGACTACCGCACCGTGCCGCACGGGCTCACCCTCGGCGCGACGTTGTCAGGCAAGTCCATGTACCTGCGCCACCTCATCGCCGGGCTGGCCCGGCAGCCTGTCGCCCTGGTCGGCATCGACTGCAAGCGGGGCGTGGAGCTGGCGCCGTTCGCGGCCCGCCTCTCGGCGCTGGCCACCGATCCTGAGCAGGCTGCGGCCCTGCTGCCGGTGCTCATCGAGGAGATGGAGGACCGGTACGACCTGATCAAGGCCCGGCAGGGCATCGCCCCGGACACACCGGATGAGGAGATCACCTCGGACATCTGGGGCCTGCCTGAGCATGAACGCCCGGTACCTGTCGTGCTCTTCGTGGACGAGGTGGCGGAACTCTTCCTCGTCGCCACGAAGAAAGACGAACAGCGTCGGGACGAGATGGTCACCCAGCTCATCCGTCTTGCCCAGCTCGGCCGGGCCGCCGGCATCTACCTGGAAATCTGCGGCCAGCGCTTCGGTGCCGAACTGGGCAAGGGGGCGACCATGCTGCGCGCCCAGTTGACCGGCCGCGTCTGCCACCGCGTGAACGATGAAGCCTCCGCGAAGATGGCGTTGGGTGACATCGCGCCCGAAGCGGTCGCCGCCGCCTGTGCCATCGCCCCCGAACAGCCTGGACTCGCCGTGATCGGCGACGCATCCGGCGGCTGGTCCCGCGTCCGTACGCCGTACCTGTCCCTCGCTGAGGCGGCTGAGACCTGCCACACCTCGGCTCACCTGGCCCCCGACCTACCCGCGCTCCAGCCGTTCCGGCCAGCTGTGCCAGTACGGCCGGGCAAGTCCCTGGCCCCGGTCGTACGGCCGCAACCGACGACCGGCTGAGCCTCCACCTCCCGGCTGGCGTGACCGTCTCGCGCCGTGTCCCTACCCCCGCCATGCCTGAATCCGGAAGGAGCCGCAGTATGCGCGCCCTGCTGGCCCGCGTAGACGCGGTGCTCGTCCAGGCGGTCATCGCCGCCGCTCTGTCCTTCGCCCACCTGCACGACATCGCCTCGGCGGCCGGGCAGGACGGGTGGAAGGCATGGGCGTACCCCATCTCCGTTGACCTGCTGCTGGTGGCCGCCTGGCGGCGGCTGCGAACCAGCGACGAGAAAGCGGCCGGGTGGTGCTGGTTCATGATCGCACTGGGCGCCTCGCTGGGCGCCAACGTCGCCACCGCCGGACTGCTCGACCTGAACCACGTACCGGCCTGGCTACGCATCCTCGTCGCGGGATGGCCTGCGGTCGCCTTCCTCGGCGGCACGCTCCTCGCTCACTCCGCAGCGATTCCGGCAGAGGCACCCACCGCCGACGAGGACCAGGAGGAGCCCTCGGCCATCGAGGACCAGGAGGACGCGCCCGACCCGGCACCGGCACTCACGCCGCCACCGATCCCCGAACCGACCCCCACGCCCCCTGCGGTCTCCGTCCCGGCCGCCCTGGTCGAACACGCCCGCAAGGTCGCCACCGAGCACCACACCCGCACCGGCACCGCCATCGACACCCCGACCCTGCGCGCCCGCCTCGGCGTCTCCCTGCCGATCGCCGACGCCATCGCTGCCCAGCTCTGAGAGGAGATCCACATGAGCGCCAACCGCCGCTTCCGCTCGGTCACCCGCATCGGTCCCGTCCAGGTCGGCACGTCCTACGACGGTCGCGGCCGGGAGAAGCACACCGCCGCCTGCACGGCCCCGCGTTGCGGCTTCTCCGCCGACTACGACAGCCGCGCCGCCGCCGAGCTGGCCGCACGTACCCACCGCTGCCCCGTCCGCTGATCCATGCGCCGAAAGGATTCCGCCCCGTGACCGTCAGCCTGCCGCTCGTCGTCGTCCTCGGCCTCTTCGCCTGGGGTGCGGTCAAGTACCTCGGCGTCCGCATCTGGATCGTCGTGGTGATCGCGCTCTTCGGGTTCTGGCTCTCGCACACCTTCATGGCGCCGGCCATCGAGAACGGCACGCGCTCCGGCGTGAACATCATCAACGGCTCACATGACTAGACGAGTAGGTAAGGAGACCTCTGTCGTGTTCCTGCCCAAGTACCCCGACAGTCCGACACCGCCCACCCACATCACGCCCACCGCCACCGCCCCGGCCCCCGCACGACGGTCCGTCCCTCAGGTCTCCGTCAGCACCGGAGCGGTCGCCGCCCTCCTCGTCGGCGGGGTGGTGCTGACCGCGCTCCTGGCCGCCGTCGCCGTCTCGGCCGTGTCCGTGGCGGTCGCCGCCGTCGTCCTGCGCTCGCTGCTCCGCGATCACCACCGCCGCTGACCGACCAGCAGCACACCGAACCCCCGGGTCGGCCTCGATACCGCCAAGCATCCGCCGCCCCGGGGGCCCTCCACCTTCCAGCCGAAGCCAGAAGGAGAAAGGCCATCATCACCCCCGCCACCCCACCCCCGCTCATCGAACTCGGAGAACTGGCCGCCCTCGGCACCATGCCTGCACTCCTGCGCCAGCTCTCCAGCCTCGGCGGCTGCACCCACCCGATCCGCCTCGACGGCCACCGCACTGAACACGCCTTGAACACCCACACCGGCGAGATCGGCAACGTCCTCCACCACCTCGACTCCTCCACCCTCCCGGCCGGTCACCTCCTGGTCCGCTGCAACAACCGCCGTACCACCCGCTGCGCGGCCTGCTCCGAGGTCTACCGGCGCGACACCTTCCAACTGATCACTTCCGGCCTGCGCGGTGGGAAAGGCGTCCCGGAACGCGTCGCCGCTCACCCGCGTGTCTTCGCCACCTTCACCGCTCCCGGCTTCGGCCCGGTCCACAACCGCCCTACCGGGCCCACTGGTTCGGTCCGCCGCTGCCGCTGCGGCGCCTTCCACGACCAGGAGGACACCGCCCTCGGCACCGCACTCGACCCCGACACCTACGACTACGAAGCCGCCGTCCTCTGGAACGCGCACGCCGGTGCCCTCTGGCGGCGCTTCTCCATCTACCTTCGACGGGAGGTCGCCAAGCGCGCCGGCCTCACTCAGCGCGCGTTCCGGCAGTACGCCCGGGTGTCCTTCGCCAAGGTCGCCGAGTACCAGAAGCGCGGCGCCGTCCACTTCCACGCGGTCATCCGCCTCGACGGCCCGACCGGCAGCGACACCCCGCCGCCCGCCTGGGCCACCGCCGAATTACTCGCCGACGCCATCCAGGCCGCCGCCACCGCCGCCCGCGTGGACGGCCCCGTGATCGACGGCCGGGAACACGTCTTCACCTTCGGCCGCCAGCTCGACGTACGAACCATCCGCTCGGCCGACTTCGACGGCGGCCAGGAGCTGACCGAACGGGCCGTGGCCGCGTACATCGCCAAGTACGCCACCAAGGGCGCCGAGACCGCGACCGGAGCCCTCGACCGCCCGCTGAAGTTCCTCGCCGAACTAGTCCAGCTCGACATCAACGACCACGCTCGCCGCCTGGTCCGAACCGCCTGGACCCTCGGCGCCCGCAAGGAACTGGAAGACCTCCGGCTCCGCGCCTGGGCCCACATGCTCGGCTTCCGCGGCCACTTCTCCACCAAGTCCCGCCGCTACTCCACCACCCTCGGCGCCCTCCGCGACGCCCGCGCCGAATGGCGCCGCGCCCAGGCCGCAGCAGAGACCGAGACAGCTCCGGACACCACCCTCGTCCTCGCCCACTGGGTCTACGCCGGAACCGGCCTTACCAACGCCGAAACCTGGCTCGCCGAAAGCCTCGCCCGCGACACCACCCGCGAACTACACACCGCACTCGGCACCGAAGGGGAGTGGTGACCATGGCTGATCGCCTGCTGACCGTGGAACAGGTCGCTGACCGGCTCGGCACGACGGTGCGCTTCCCTCGGCGGCTGATCGAGGAACGGCGCATCGAATACGTGAAGCTTGGTCGGCACGTCCGCATCCCTGAGCGGGCCGTGAATGCCTTCGTGGCGTCGCACACGGTCGCGCCCGCCGTTCGTCATCTGCGGGGTGCGGCCTGATGGCAGGGAAGAAGCGTTCGTTCGGCCGGGTCCGCAAGCTCCCGTCCGGCCGGTACCAGGCTCGGTACCTGGGCCCCGACGGGATCGACCGACCGGCACCGCATACCTTCCGTACGAAGCGGGAGGCGGATGGCTGGCTTGCGGATCGGCAGAGTGAGGTCCGTGCGGGTGACTGGCAGGCCCCTGACGCGGGGGCGGTGAACTTCAAGGTCTACGCCTTGCAGTGGGTGGATGAACGCGGGCTCGCAGCGACCACTGATGAGCTGTACCGCCGCTTGCTGCGGCTGCACGTTCTGCCGACGTTCGAGGGCCTGGATCTCGATGAGATCACTCCACCACGGGTCCGGACCTGGCGTACTGAGCGGTTGCAGACGACGGGGGCCGCCACGACCGTGGCCAAGGCGTACCGGCTGCTGAAGGCCATCATGGAAACGGCCGTCGAGGATGAGCTGATCCGCCGTAACCCGTGCCGGATCAAGGGGGCCGGTAAGGAGTCGGCGAAGGAGCGGCCTACCGCCACCGTCGAGCAGGTGGACGCTCTGGCGGATGCCATGGGGCCCCGCTGGCGGCTGATGGTCTACATCGCCGCGTACGGTCCGGCCCGGCCGGAGGAGCAGGCCGCGATGCGCCGCCCGGACGTGGACCTGGAGAACGTCGGTGTGTGGATTCGCACAGCCGAACCTGAGCTGACGACAGGTCGGCGCGCGCCGGGCGACACCAAGTCAGCGGCAGGGAAGCGCTTTCTCGTCCTGCCGAAGTTCATGGCGGTCGACCTGGAACGGCATCTCGACTGGTACGCGGCGAAGGAGCCGAACGGACTGCTGTTCGTGGGGGAGCGCGGCAAGCCGTTTCGGCGGTCCACCTTCGGGCGAAAGTGGCGCAAGGCTCGTGCGAGGGTCGGGTTGCCCGATGACTTCCGGTTCTACGATCTTCGGCACACCGGGCACACGCTCTCGACGCGATCCGGCGCGACCCTCAAGGACACGATGGTCCGTGCCGGCCAGTCCTCGGAGCGGGCCGCGTTGATCTACCAGCACTCGGACATGGAGCGGCAGAAGGAGGTGGCCAGCGGCATCGACGCCCATGTTCGTGCTGAGCGGCAGAAAGCCAAGGCGGCTCGTGATCAAGAGCGATCGGGCACGCAACGGGCACGGGAGGCTTAAGCCGGTCTAGACAACAAACAAGGCCCAGGTCTGCGACCTGGGCCTTAACTCTGGAGCGGGTGACGGGAATCGAACCCGCGCTCTGAGCTTGGGAAGCTCATGTTCTACCATTAAACTACACCCGCTTGACGCGCCGCCCGTAGTGAGGGCGGTGCAGCGTCGCACACTCTACCCCATCGCAGGCCCCCGGTGCAGTTGACCGTGGGGTCCGGTCGTGTTCGGGGGGTGGGTTGCGGTGTGGGGTGCGGGAGTTGGGGCGTACGGTGGGGGCGCGGAGTGCCGCGTGTGGTGGCGCCCAGTTCATCCCCTAATGTGGCTTTTGTTGTCCACGCGTTTGGGAGAAGGACTTGATGGAGCGCACCGTCGTACGTTGTGCCGAAGGGCACGTGTTCAGCACCGCTTCGTTTCCCATGCAGACCACGGACCGGCTCGGTCCCGGCCGCCTGCTGCGGTGTCCGCGCTGTGCGCGGCTGCGGCATTCGGTGCCGGTGGGGGGCGAGAAGCGCTGAGGCGCGGTGGCCGCCGGTGAGTCGTTGAGGACCGGCCGGACCGGCCGGGCGGTGGAGAGGTGATGTGGACGGCAGCCGGTGGAGCGGCTGTGTGAGTTCCGGGCGAGGGCCCGGCCCCGGAGGCGGGGCCGGGCCCTCGCCGTATCGGACGGGGAGGGCGGGGCGGCGGTGTGCGGAGCGGGTCGGTCCGGGCGCGTATCCTCGATGCGTGCTTCTCTCAGACAAGGACATCCGGACCGAGATCGACGCGGGCCGGGTCCGCATCGATCCCTACGACGAGTCGATGGTGCAGCCGTCGAGTATCGATGTGCGCCTCGACCGGTACTTCCGGGTGTTCGAGAATCACCGGTACCCGCACATCGACCCCGCGGTGGAGCAGCAGGACCTGACGCGCGAGGTGGTGCCGGAGGGGGACGAGGCGTTCATCCTGCACCCCGGTGAGTTCGTGCTCGCCTCGACGTACGAGGTCATCACGCTGCCCGACGACCTCGCGTCGCGGCTGGAGGGGAAGAGCTCGCTGGGGCGGCTGGGGCTGCTGACGCACTCCACGGCCGGCTTCATCGACCCCGGTTTCAGCGGGCATGTCACGCTGGAGCTGAGCAATGTCGCGACGCTGCCGATAAAGCTGTGGCCCGGCATGAAGATCGGGCAGCTGTGCATGTTCCGGCTGACGTCGGCCGCCGAGCATCCGTACGGCTCCGAGAAGTACGGCTCGCGGTATCAGGGCCAGCGGGGGCCGACGCCCTCGCGGTCGTACAAGAATTTTCATCGGACACAGGTCTGAGGGTGCGAGAGAACCAGTGAGTGGTGTGCGGGAGAACCTGACGTACGAGCGCTTCGGCGGCGCGATTCGCGAGCTGGCGCAGACGATCGCCGACGACGGGTACGAGCCCGACATCGTGCTGTCGATCGCGCGCGGCGGCGTCTTCGTGGCGGGCGGTCTGGCGTACGCGCTGGACTGCAAGAACATCCACCTGGTGAACGTGGAGTTCTACACCGGCGTCGGCACGACCCTGGAGATGCCGGTCATGCTGGCGCCGGTGCCGAACGCGATCGACTTCTCCGACAAGAAGGTGCTGATCGCGGACGACGTCGCCGACACCGGCAAGACGCTGAAGCTGGTGCACGACTTCTGCCTGGGGACGGTGGCCGAGGTCCGCAGCGCGGTGATCTATGAGAAGTCGCACTCGCTGGTGAAGTGCGAGTACGTGTGGAAGCGCACGGACGAGTGGATCAACTTCCCGTGGAGCGTCGAGCCGCCGGTGGTGCGGCGCGAGGGGCAGATCCTGGACGCCTGAGGGAGGCGGCTCCGGGCGCCCGGGGAAGACCGCTCCGGGCGCTGAGGGAGACCGTTCCCGACGGAAGGCCCACCGAGTTTTCGGTGGGTCTTCTGTGTTTACGGGGCGGAAGGTGAATTCGGGCCAATCCCGTTCCGGGTGTTCCACCCGTGGCTACCTCCGAGTAGAAACCGGCGGAAACAGCAGACCGGAGGGGAGGCCCAAGGGTGCGTGCGAGAGCAGGGCGGCTGTTGGCCGCCGCAGCGGCGTTGGCGGTGGGGTTCGGCGGAGCGGGCACGGTCGCGGGGGTGGGCGCCGGTACGGCGGTGGCCGCCCAGGCCGGTCCGGCGGCCGCCAAGCCGCTGCCGCCCGAGCTGGAGAAGATCCGGGCGGCCGAGGCCGTCAAGCTGTACGGGGACGCGGCCGAGCGGCCGGCCGGGCAGCGGAAGACCTCCTTGATCTCGCTGGGCGACAGCGAGATATCGGGGGAGGGCGTCGGTACGTACGAGCCGGGGACGAACGGGCCCGACAACTGGTGTCACCGCTCGCCCGAGGCCGCCATCCACCGCACCGGGATACCGGCGGACGTGACGTACAACGTCGCCTGCTCCGGCGCGTACACCGGCAACATCAACATCGGCGGGACCAAGCAGTACGCCGACGAACTGGTGCAGAGCGACAACCTGGCGATCAAGGCCCGCAACACCCGGCTGAAGATGGTGCTGCTGGTGGCCGGGGCCAACGACGACCTTCAGTTCGGGCCGGTGATGACGGACTGCGTCACCCGCTGGTTCACCTTGCAGGGCACCTGCGAACCGAAGTACGCGCCGGGCTGGCAGGGCCGTGTCGACGCGCTGGTGCCCAAGGTCGAGCGGAGCGTGCGCGACCTGCGGACCGTGATGCGCGACGCGGGGTACGCGGACGGCGACTACAAGCTGGTCGTGATGGGCTACCCGAGCCCCATCGGGCCGGACATCGAGGACAACCCGAACTTCCCGGGCAAGCTGCCGGGCGGATGCACGGGCTACACCTCCGACTCCGCGTGGGGACGGAACGTTGCCGTTCCGACGTTCGAGAAGGGGATGCGGAAGGTCGCCGCGGACACCGGCGCGACCTACCTCGACAACTCGCGGCTCTTCCACGGCCACGAGGTGTGCATGGAGGACACCTGGGCCCGCGGCCTGTACGTGGACCTCACCAACCCCTTCCCGCCGGACTCCAACTCCGTACGGCAGTCCTTCCACCCGAACGCGCGCGGCCACGGCGCCTTCGCCTCCTGCCTGACGCAGCTGTACGCGTCCGACCGGCGCGAGGCCTCCTGCGCCGACCCGGCGAGCACCGGGCAGCCGAAGCTGTACCCGCTGGCCTGGGACGACGTGTACCGGCCGCTGAAGAACGCGGGCACCGGAAGCTGTGTGGACGCCAAGGGCGCGAGCAGCGGAAACGGTACGGCGGTGATCGGCTGGGACTGCAACGGACAGCGGAACCAGGACTGGTGGCACGACACGGAGCGCCGCTCGGTGCACGTGGGCCTGACCCAGGACCGGTGCCTGGACGTGCCGGGCGCGAAGTACGAGGCCGGGGCCGGGCTGGTGCTCTGGAACTGCTCGGGCGCGGCCAACCAGCAGTTCGTGAAGGACGCGGGCAGCGGCTCGGTCCGGCCGGCCGCCGCGCCGGGGCTGTGCCTGACGCTGGGCTCGGCCAAGGACGCGGTACGGCTGCAGAAGTGCGACGGGTCGGCGGGGCAGCGGTTCGCGTGACCGGCTCTTGGGCGCCGTGATCGGCTCTTGCGCGCAAGGCCCCGCTCCGGGAGAGCGGGGCCTTGCGGCGGAGGCAGGGTGGGGGATCGGCGTGCGGGGTGTGCGGCCGGGCCGGTGTACGGGGTGTGCGGCCGGCCCGGCCTACGGGGCGTACGCCGGGCCGGTCTACGGCTAGAGCGTGCCCAGTTTGACCAGGGCCAGCAGCGCGACCAGCTGGATCGCGGCGGCGCCCAGCGCCTTGGGCCACGGGAGGTCGTGCGACTTGCTCACCATCGAGGTGAAGAGCGCGCCCGCGGCCAGCCAGGTGGCCCAGCCCACCACCTGCACCAGGGTGCTGTCGCCGCCCAGGAACATCGCGAAGAGCAGTCTCGGCGCGTCCGTGATCGACATGATCAGCATGGACAGGCCGACGGTCGGCTGCCAGGCGCCGTCGCCGCCGAGCTGGCGGGCGAGGGTGTGGGTGACCGCGCCCAGGATCAGTCCGCCGACGACGAACATCACGGCGGTGATCAGCACCCACGGGATGCTGTTGGAGAGCGTGGCGTTCAGCACGTCCTCGCGGGCCTTGTCGAAGCCGAAGACCGCGAGCAGGCCGTAGACGAACGTGACGATCAGGGCCGGGCCCCAGACCGGGTGGTCGCGCATCTGCCAGAAGGTCGGGTTCGGCCGGGTGACCAGGCCGGTCAGCAGCTGCTTCCAGGGCAGCCGGGGGCCGGCCGGCGGGGCCGTGGCCTGGCCCGCGCGGTAGGTGCCGCCGTCGGCGTAGCCGTCGTCGCCGTACTGGCCGCCGTAGCCGTCGTCCGCCGGGGGGCCGTACGCGTCCGGAGCCTCGCCGACGCTGAACTGCTGGGTGTGGCCCGGGGCGTTGTCGTTGGCGTACGGCGCGTAGGACTGCTGCTGCGGCTGGTAGCCGCCGTCCCCGAAGTACTCGGGCTCGCCGTGCCGGTCGCCGCCGTACGGACCCGGTTGCGGGCCGCCGTACGACTGCGGGGGCTGCGGTGGCCGGTGCGGTTGCTGCTGCCACTGCTGCCCGTGCGGAGACGGGGGCTGCTGCCCGTACGGCTGTCCCTGCCCGCCGTACGGCGCCTGCTGCCCCTGCGGACCGTACGGAGCCTGCTGCCCCTGCTGCTGCCCCTGTTGCGCGGTCCGGGCGTCCCGTCCGCGACCCATCCTGAATCCAGCCACGTCATCGAACGTACCTGGTCTCGGCGGCCCGGGGGCCGGGCCCGGGGACAGCGGCCCGCTTTGCTGCCGAGCTGTGACATCCCCTAGGGGAGCGGGGTGCGCTTCCCCGACGGGAAGGGGGCACGGCTCCCCGAGGGGAGTGGGCGCGTTCACCGACGGGCGTGGGCGCGTTCACCGAGGGGAGTCGGTGCGCTTCCCCGAGGGGAGTCGGTGCGCTATCCCGAGGGGAGTCGGCGCGCTTCCCCGAGAGGACGCGGAGAATCCCCTTCACCGGGGCCGTCACTGGCTTCACCGGCCCGTGAGGCATCGGATCATCGTCGTCCGACGCCTCACGGGCGGGTGGGTCCGGCAGCGGTTACGGGGGGATACCGGCCGGTACCCAGGGACCACGGTCCACCGGTGAATGCCGCCGTCGGCACTCACGGAGGGACGTACGCATCGGCGACGCCGACCGGGCCCTGGCACCCAGACCGTAGCCGTACGGGAGCGGCGGCATGATCCATTCTGCGCAGGCGGTATCCGGATCACGCTGCGTGTTCGTGGGCGGGGCCTGGCTGCCCGCGGGGACGCGTGCGCGGGTGCCCGCCCGCCGTCGCGCGAGGACGATCGCCCGCCGTCGCGTCAGGGCGCCTGCAACGTCTGGGAAGGCGTCTCCCCGAACCGCTCGCGGTAACTGCGCGCGAAGCGCCCGAGGTGCACAAAGCCCCAGCGGTACGCCACTTCACCCACACTCAGCTCGCCCGGCCCCGCCCGCCGCAGCTCGTCCCGTACGCGGCTCAGCCGTACGTCGCGCAGGTACGCCATCGGCGACATGCCGACGTGCCGGCGGAAGCCCTCCTGGAGCCACCGCACGCTGACCTGTGCGACGGCGGCGAGTTCGGCGGTGTCGAAGGGGTGCTCGGGGCAGTCCTGGATGGCGTCCAGCGCGCGCTTGACGGGCGCCGGGCGGTACGAGGGCGCGGGCGGGCGGCTCAGCTCCTCGCGGTACGGATGGTCGGCGGCCAGCAACAGCCCGCTCAGCAGCGCCTCTTGCAGCGGGGCCGACACCAGCGGCTGGTGCAGCAGGCCGCCCGCGTCCTGGACGTCCCGTACGGCGGCCCGTACCAGTCGTGCCCAGCTGAGCCCCGGGCCGCGGGACACGTCGAAACCGGCGGCGAAGCGCACCGGCGCGCCGACGGTTCTGCCGAGCATGTGCTCCAGGTGCCGCTCCAGATCCGCCGTACGGATCTTCAGCGCCAGCAGCCGGCAGCCGGCGTGCCACCGGTCGATGGTGGTGCTGCCGTCCGGCTGGAACACCCCGGCCCGGTCCGGGGTGGCGGTCTCCGCCGCGCCCGTACCCTGCCGCCACTGGATGCTGCCGCTCAGCGGTACGTCGACGTGGTACGAGCCCAGCTCCCCGGACCGCAGCCGCAGATCGGTGCCGAATCCCACCTCACCGACGGTGACCGCGCCGAGCTGCACCACGTCGAGGTGCGCGCCCACGTCGTCGCCCGGGCGGAGCCGGTCGATGTGGGTGACGTAGAAGGCCTTGCCGAGCATCCACCGGGCCTCGTCGAGGTCGGCCGTCCGCAGGGACAGCACCGGGGGTGCCGACGGTGACGCCGCTCCCGGCTCAGCAGACATGTCCAGCACGACCCTTCCCCCGGGCTGACAGGTTCCCCCGGGCAGACAGAACCGTCCGTCCGGCACTGCCCGCCTCAACTGCGCACTCGGGAAAGGATATGTGCAGGGGGCAGTCGGGTGGCGGTGGTTCCGGGGTGGACGGCCATCCCCCCGGCTCCGCCTCCCGGGCACCGGCCCCTGAGGGGCGGGCGCCCTGTGGATCAGGACGATTTCGCCGCGCCGCCCGTCACCCGCTCGTACAGCTCCCGCGCCTGCCGGTCGAAGAGGACGGCCGTCGACTCGGCGTCCGTGTCGCCGCCGCTCAGCACGCCGATCAGGCGGCCGGGGCGGCGGGCGTCGTGGTGGTCGGCGAGCCAGGGGCTGCCGCTGGTGCCGTCGTGGAAGCCGCCGCACCGCATCAGCATCATGTACGGCTGGTCGTCGTCGCGCTGGGTGTCCGTGGCGCAGGTGATCGGGTGGTTGTCGGGGTTGTACGCCTCATTGGGGTAGCCGACGACGGTGACGTGGCGGCGGGGGCCGGAGGACCAGTCGGGGGTGGCGGCGCCGACGACCTCCTGCACGGAGCGGCCCTGGGCGTCCGGCTCGACGGTCAGGAAGGCGTAGTCGCCCCGGTCGCCGTCCTCCTCCTGCCACGCCCGTGGCACGTGGATGCCGTTGACCTTCCACTTCCCGTACGGGAACGTGCCTTCGCCGGCCCCGGAGAAGCGCGGCGCGAACTGCAGGTCGCCGGTGATCGGCCCGGACTCCTTCCCGCCGTCCGGGTCCCCGCCCTTGCCCTCGTCCTCGTCGCCGTCCTCGTCGCCGTCCTCGTCGTCGTCCTGGAAGTGGACGCAGTGCGCGGCGGTGACGAGCACATTGCCCTTCGGGCTGTCGACGACGCTCGCGGTGCAGTGGTGCTCCCCGTCGGCGAACAGGACGCCGACGAAGGGCAGCCCCTCGAAGTGCCGGGCGGCGGGCTGCGAGGGGTCCGCCGCCCGCGAACTCCCGCCACAGCCGGTGAGCCCGACGAGTGCGGCCATCGCGGCAGCGGCGGCGGTGACGGTGGTGGCGGCTGTGGCGACAGGGGTCCGGGCGGATCTCATGTACGGGACGGTACGTCGCGCCGCGTGTGTACGCCGCTCCACGGGCCTACGCCGGTACGGCCTCGGCACGTCGGGACGGAGGTGGAGCGTCGGGACGAGGACGGAGCGACGGGACGGCAACGTATCGATGACACGTGACCGTATCGATGGCGCGCGACCGTATCGATGACACGTGACCGTATCGATGGCGCGCGACCGTAGCGATGACACGTGACCGTAGCGATGACACGTGACCGTATCGACGGCACGCTTCCGTATCGATGACACGTGACCGTATCGACGGCACGCTTCCGTATCGATGACACGCATGCGTACCGACGCAACGCACCCGGCCGCCCCCACCGAAGCGGGAGCGACCGGGTGCGGGGCAGGGGAGCCGGGGGATCGGGGGCCGGGGAACCGGGCGACCGAGGAATCGGACGGAACCGGCTACTTGACCGGCTCCGGCTCCGGCGCGTCCGTCGCGGCCTCCTCGCCCGCCGGGTCGACCGGCGTCTTGACGGAGTCCAGCAGCAGCTGGGCCACGTCCACGACCTGGATGGACTCCTTCGCCTTGCCGTCGTTCTTCTTGCCGTTGACCGAGTCGGTCAGCATGACCAGGCAGAACGGGCAGGCAGTGGAGACGATGTCCGGGTTCAGGGACAGGGCCTCGTCGACGCGCTCGTTGTTGATGCGCTTGCCGATCCGCTCCTCCATCCACATGCGCGCGCCGCCCGCGCCGCAGCAGAAGCCGCGCTCCTTGTGGCGGTGCATCTCCTCGTTGCGCAGTCCGGGCACCTTGGCGATGATCTCGCGCGGCGGCGTGTAGACCTTGTTGTGGCGGCCCAGGTAGCAGGGGTCGTGGTACGTGATCAGGCCCTCGACCGGGGTGACGGGGATCAGCCTGCCCTCGTCGATCAGGTGCTGGAGCAGCTGGGTGTGGTGGATGACCTCGTACTCGCCGCCGAGCTGCGGGTACTCGTTCGCGATCGTGTTGAAGCAGTGCGGGCAGGTCGCGACGATCTTCTTCTTGGCCTTCGGGACGGTGACGCCCTCGTCCGCATCCTCGCCGAACGCCATGTTCAGCATCTCGACGTTCTGCTGTCCGAGCTGCTGGAAGAGGAACTCGTTGCCCAGGCGGCGGGCCGAGTCGCCGGTGCACGCCTCGTCGCCGCCCATGATCGCGAACTTCACGCCCGCGATGTGCAGCAGCTCGGCGAACGCCTTGGTGGTCTTCTTGGCGCGGTCCTCCAGGGCGCCCGCGCAGCCGACCCAGTACAGGTAGTCGACCTCGGTGAGGTCCTCGATGTCCTTGCCGACGACCGGGACCTCGAAGTCGACCTCCTTGGTCCACGCCAGGCGCTGCTTCTTGGCCAGGCCCCAGGGGTTGCCCTTCTTCTCCAGGTTCTTCAGCATCGTGCCGGCCTCGCTGGGGAAGCTGGACTCGATCATGACCTGGTAGCGGCGCATGTCGACGATGTGGTCGACGTGCTCGATGTCGACCGGGCACTGCTCGACGCAGGCGCCGCAGGTAGTGCAGGACCACAGGACGTCGGGGTCGATGACGCCGTTTTCTTCGAGGGTGCCGACCAGGGGGCGCTCGGCCTCGGCCAGCGCCGCCGCCGGCACGTCCTTGAGCTGGGCCGCGGTCGCCTTCTCGGCGCCCTCCTCGTCCTTGCCGCCCCCGGCGAGCAGGTACGGGGCCTTGGCGTGCGCGTGGTCGCGCAGCGCCATGATCAGCAGCTTCGGGGACAGCGGCTTGCCGGTGTTCCAGGCGGGGCACTGCGACTGGCAGCGGCCGCACTCGGTGCAGGTGGAGAAGTCGAGCAGGCCCTTCCAGGAGAAGTGCTCGATCTGGGAGACGCCGAACTGGTCGTCCTCGCCCGGGTCCTCGAAGTCGATCGGCTTGCCCGCGCTGGTCATCGGCTGGAGCGCGCCGAGCGCCACGTCACCGGAGGCCTCGCGCTTGAACCAGATGTTCGGGAAGGCCAGGAAGCGGTGCCAGGCCACGCCCATGTCGGTCTTCAGCGCGACCGTGATCATCCAGATGAAGGAGGTCGCGATCTTCAGGCCGGCGAAGAAGTAGGTGAGGTTCTGGAGCGTGCCGACATCCATGCCCTCCAGCCAGGAGACCACCGGGTACGAGATGAAGAACGAGGCCTCGTAGCCGTCCACGTGGTGCTGGGCGCCCTCCAGCGCGTGCAGCATGAAGATGCAGACGCCGACGATCAGGATGACCGCCTCGACGAAGTACGCCTGCCCGAAGTTGGAGCCGGTGAACCGGGACTTGCGGCCCGCCTTGCCGGGCTTGCTCAGCTGCCGGATGACGATCAGGAGCAGGATGCCGAGCACCGTCATCGTGCCGATGAACTCGACGAAGACGTTGTACGGCGCCCACTCGCCGATGACGGGCAGCAGCCAGTCGGCCTTGAAGAGCTGGCCGACGGCGTTGACGATCGTCAGCAGCAGCGAGAAGAAGCCCACCGCCACGAACCAGTGCGCCGCGCCGACGATGCCCCACTTGTTCATGCGGGTGTGGCCGAGGAACTCCTTGACCACCGTGACCGTGCGTTGCTTCGGGTTGTCGGTCCGGGTGCCGGCCGGTACGGGCTGGCCGAGCCGCAGCTGCCGGACGATCTGCAGGATGGCACGGCCGAACAGTGCGACGCCGACCGCGATTAGGACCAGCGACACGATGATCGCGGCGAGTTGCATGGGTGGCTCCTCGGGCCTGCGAGTGCGGGGGTTACGGGGAATACTTCTGGAGGGGCTGCGCGTACGCGCGAGGGGTACACGGAGTCCGCGGGGACAAGATCTACAGCGATTACTAAGCAGTAACTTTTCGGGTCTGCGCTGAGGTTACCCAGTATCCCGAGCCCCATGAAGCCGCCCGGCCGGTGATCTGTGTCGCGCAGGCAACCCTTCGTGGGCGCCACCGCGTCCCCCGTAGCGGGAGTGACGAGGCGCTCGACATGAAAGTTGAGCGTGACCGGCTCAGGTCAATTGACACAGCGGCCAACGTGCTGCACGCTTGAGCCTGTTCCACTCAAGTCATGGAGGAATCGAAATGGCACGTGCGGTCGGCATCGACCTGGGCACGACGAACTCCGTCGTCAGTGTTCTCGAAGGCGGTGAGCCCACCGTCATCACCAACGCCGAGGGCGCCAGGACCACGCCGTCCGTCGTCGCCTTCGCCAAGAACGGCGAGGTGCTGGTCGGCGAGGTCGCCAAGCGCCAGGCGGTCACCAACGTGGACAGGACGATCCGTTCGGTCAAGCGCCACATGGGCACTGACTGGAAGGTCAACCTGGACGGCAAGGACTTCAACCCGCAGCAGATGAGCGCCTTCATCCTGCAGAAGCTCAAGCGGGACGCGGAGGCCTACCTGGGCGAGAAGGTCACGGACGCGGTCATCACCGTTCCGGCCTACTTCAACGACTCCGAGCGCCAGGCCACCAAGGAGGCCGGCGAGATCGCGGGCCTGAACGTCCTGCGCATCGTCAACGAGCCCACCGCCGCGGCCCTGGCCTACGGCCTGGAGAAGGACGACCAGACCATCCTGGTCTTCGACCTCGGTGGCGGTACCTTCGACGTCTCGCTGCTGGAGATCGGCGACGGTGTCGTCGAGGTCAAGGCCACCAACGGTGACAACCACCTCGGTGGTGACGACTGGGACCAGCGCGTCGTCGACTACCTGGTCAAGCAGTTCCAGAACGGCCACGGCGTCGACCTCTCCAAGGACAAGATGGCGCTCCAGCGCCTGCGCGAGGCCGCGGAGAAGGCGAAGATCGAGCTGTCCTCGTCCACCGAGACGACGATCAACCTGCCCTACATCACCGCCTCCGCCGAGGGCCCGCTGCACCTGGACGAGAAGCTCACCCGGGCGCAGTTCCAGCAGCTGACCTCCGACCTCCTGGAGCGCTGCAAGACCCCGTTCCACAACGTCATCAAGGACGCCGGCATCGAGCTGTCCGAGATCGACCACGTGGTCCTGGTCGGCGGCTCGACCCGTATGCCGGCCGTCGCCGAGCTGGTCAAGGAGCTGACCGGCGGCAAGGACGCCAACAAGGGCGTCAACCCGGACGAGGTCGTCGCCATCGGCGCGTCCCTCCAGGCCGGTGTCCTCAAGGGTGAGGTCAAGGACGTCCTCCTGCTGGACGTCACCCCGCTGTCCCTCGGCATCGAGACCAAGGGCGGCATCATGACCAAGCTCATCGAGCGGAACACGACGATCCCGACCAAGCGCTCGGAGATCTTCACCACCGCCGAGGACAACCAGCCCTCCGTGCAGATCCAGGTCTACCAGGGCGAGCGCGAGATCGCGGCGTACAACAAGAAGCTCGGCATGTTCGAGCTGACCGGTCTGCCCCCGGCCCCGCGCGGCGTGCCGCAGATCGAGGTCACCTTCGACATCGACGCGAACGGCATCATGCACGTCGCGGCGAAGGACCTCGGCACCGGCAAGGAGCAGAAGATGACCGTCACCGGCGGCTCCTCGCTGCCGAAGGACGAGGTCGACCGGATGCGCCAGGAGGCCGAGCAGTACGCGGACGAGGACCACCGCCGCCGCGAGGCCGCCGAGACCCGCAACCAGGGCGAGCAGCTCGTCTACCAGACGGAGAAGTTCCTCAAGGACAATGAGGAGAAGGTCCCCGCCGAGGTGAAGACCGAGGTCGAGACCGCCGTCGCCGAGCTGAAGGAGAAGCTCAAGGGCGAGGACACGGCCGAGATCCGCACCGCGACCGAGAAGGTCGCCGCGGTCAGCCAGAAGCTGGGCCAGGCCATGTACGCCGACGCCCAGGCCGCGGGTGGTGCCGAGGGCGCCGCCGGTGCCGCGGGCGGCCAGCAGGCCAAGGCCGACGACGACGTGGTCGACGCCGAGATCGTGGACGACGAGAAGCCGAAGAAGGACGGTGCCGCGTGACGGAGGAGACTCCGGGCTTCGAGGAGAAGCCCGACGTCCCCGCCGATGCCGCACAGACCCCTGATGACGCGGCGCAGGCCGAGTCCGCCGACACGGCGGGCTCGGCCCCGGCCGGGGATGCGAACCAGGACGTAGCTCTCACGGCGCAGCTGGACCAGGTGCGCACCGCGCTCAACGAGCGCACCGCGGATCTCCAGCGGCTCCAGGCGGAGTACCAGAACTACCGCCGCCGGGTGGAGCGGGACCGGGTGTCGGTGAAGGAGATCGCCGCGGCGAATCTGCTCACCGAGCTGCTGCCCGTGCTCGACGACGTCGGCCGGGCCCGGGAACACGGCGAGCTGGTCGGCGGCTTCAAGTCGGTGGCCGAGTCGCTGGAGACCGTGGTCGCGAAGCTGGGCCTCCAGCAGTTCGGCAAGGAGGGCGAGCCCTTCGACCCGACGATCCACGAGGCGCTGATGCACTCCTACGCTCCGGATGTCACGGAGACCACGTGCGTCGCCATCCTCCAGCCGGGGTATCGCATCGGTGAACGAACGATCCGTCCCGCACGGGTCGCGGTGGCCGAGCCGCAGCCGGGCGCGCAGCCCGGAAAGGCCGCCTCGGAGGACGACGCCAAGGCTTCGGACGAGGAGAGCGGTGGCCCGGACGAGGGCTGACGCGGCGGCGGAAGAAGCAGTACGGGAGGAGGGACGTCGGGGATGAACACCAAGGACTTCGTGGAGAAGGACTATTACAAGGTCCTCGGCGTCCCGAAGGACGCCACCGAGGCGGAGATCAAGAAGGCGTACCGCAAGCTGGCCCGGGAGTTCCACCCGGACGCCAACAAGGGGGACGCCAAGGCCGAAGAGCGCTTCAAGGAGATCTCCGAGGCCAACGACATCCTCGGTGACCCCAAGCGCCGCAAGGAGTACGACGAGGCGCGGGCGCTGTTCGGCAACGGCGGCTTCCGCGCGGGCCCCGGCGGCGCCGGTGGCGGATCGTTCAACTTCGACCTGGGCGACCTCTTCGGAGGCGGCGCCCAGGGCGGCTCGGCGGGCGGCGGCTTCGGCGGCGGTCTCGGCGATGTCTTCGGCGGCCTGTTCAACCGCGGCGGTGGCACGCGTACGCAGCCGCGCCGTGGCCAGGACGTCGAGTCGGAGGTGACGCTCAGCTTCACCGAGGCGGCGGACGGGGCCACGGTCCCGCTGCGGATGTCCAGCCAGGCGCCCTGCAAGGCGTGTTCGGGCACCGGCGACAAGAACGGCACGCCGCGGGTGTGCCCGACCTGCGTCGGCACCGGACAGGTCAGCCGCGGCGGCGGTGGCGGTTTCTCGCTCACCGACCCGTGCGTGGACTGCAAGGGCCGCGGCCTGATAGCCGAGACGCCCTGCGACGTCTGCAAGGGCAGCGGCCGGGCGACCAGTTCGCGCACGATGCAGGTGCGTATCCCGGCGGGCGTCTCCGACGGGCAGCGCATCCGGCTGCGCGGCAAGGGCGCCCCGGGCGAGCGCGGCGGCCCGAACGGCGATCTGTACGTCGTCGTCCACGTCGACGCCCACCCGGTCTTCGGCCGCAAGGGCGACAACCTGACCGTCACCGTCCCGGTCACCTTCCCGGAGGCCGCGCTGGGCGGCGAGGTGCGGGTGCCGACACTCGGCGGCCCGCCGGTGACGCTCAAACTGCCGGCCGGGACTCCCAACGGACGTACGATGCGCGTGCGCGGCAAGGGCGCGTCGCGCAAGGACGGCACCCGCGGCGACCTGCTGGTCACCGTCGAGGTGAGCGTCCCGAAGGACCTCGGCGACAAGGCACGGGAGTCGCTGGAGTCCTACCGTGAGGCGACCGCGGGCGAGGACCCGCGGGCGGAGCTGTTCCAGGCCGCGAAGGGAGCATGAGTCGGATGGATGGCCGGGGCGGGCGTCGGAACCCGTATGAACTGACCGAAGAGTCGCCGGTGTACGTCATCTCCGTCGCGGCTCAGCTCTCGGGCCTGCACCCGCAGACCCTGCGGCAGTACGACCGGCTGGGGCTGGTCTCGCCCGACCGTACGGCCGGGCGCGGCCGGCGCTACTCGGCCCGGGACATCGAACTGCTCCGTGAAGTGCAGCGGCTGTCGCAGGACGAGGGCATCAACCTCGCCGGCATCAAGCGCATCATCGAACTGGAGAACCAGGTCACGGCGCTGCGCCAGCGGGTCGCCGAGCTCCAGCACGCGGTCGAGGGCGCGGCTGCCGCCATGCAGCAGCGGGAGGCGGCCGTGCACGCCTCGTACCGCCGGGATCTGGTGCCCTACCAGGACGTGCAGCAGACCGGCGCGCTGGTCGTGTGGCGTCCGAAGAAGCGGTCCTCCGACTAGGCCGTAATCGTCCGTGGGCGGGGCCGGGGTGCACAGCGCACTCCGGCCCCGCCGCTTCGTGCCGTGGTGCCCGGCGGGTTCAGCAGCCGTTGTACCCGGCCGTCGGCATGGACAGCCGGCGGTGCACATGGGACTTCATCGCGCTGGTGTAGACCGGCTCGTCGTAGTCGGCGATCTCCAGGCGGACGCCGGCGGCGGCGCAGCGGGCGGTGAACTCGTCGGCCGAGGCGATGGCGTTCTCCAGGGCGCGCCGGTTGGCGGCGACGAAGACATCGACCAGCCCGGCCTCCACGTCCTGCCACAGCGCGGCGTGGTCGGCGCGGAGCTGGTGCACGCTCAGCCGGCAGGTCAGGTCGTAGTCGCGGGCCTCGGCCCAGCGCGTGCACATGGCGTGCTGTGTGCGGTCGTCCACCAGGAACGGGTCGTCGTCCAGCCCCGACAGCGGCATGAGGCAGGCGATCGCCGTCACTCGGACCGAGTTCATCGTGCCCCCCGGGGCGTGGCGGGTGTGGGGGTGACGATACCGCCGTGGGCGGACCGGGGTGGAGGGGCGGTGCCGGGCGGGGAGGCGTATCCGCACGCGTGGCAGATCGCCCAGCCGTCCTGGTTCACGGCGAGCTGGCCGCCGCAGCGGGGGCACAGTTCGGCGCGGGCGGGACGTCGGGTGCCGGGGGAGCGGACGCCCGTACGGGCAGGGGCGGGTCCGGTGCGTGATGCAGACGCCATGCGCTCTCCAACAGCAGTTTTCCGCTCCGCGGGGGTGCGCGGCGGGAGCGGTTGTCCCGCTCTCGGCTTAGCAGGGGGGCGTGCGGCGGCGGAAGCGCGCCGTCCGAATCCGGCCAGGTACGGACCTGGCCGGTCGGTGTCCTACGCGCGGCCGAGCGCCTTGGTCACGGTGATCTCCACCATCACCCGGTCCGGCTTGGGCGTGGGGGTGCGGCCGTACCGCTCGGCGTAGCGCCGTACCGCGTCCGCCACCACGTCGGCGTCCGTGCGGATCCGGGCCACGCCTTCCAGGGTGGCCCATCGCTTGCCGTGCACCTGGCACACCGCGACCCGGGCGCCGTCAGCTCCCCCGGCGAGGATGTGGCCGACCTTGGCGCTGTCCTTGCGGGTGATCACGCGGGCGATGCGCTGGTTGGCGTCGAAGGTGACGCCGACCGGGACCACGTGGGGCGTGCCGTCGGGGCGCAGGGTGGTCAGCGTGCACATGAGGTGCTCGCTCCAGAAGGCGAGGTACTCGGGGCTGAGGTCGTCCAGGTCGTGGGCCATGAGCGGAAGAGTAATTGGGGAACCTGTGGGGGCGCCGTGAGAAAAAGCTGCGGAGGAACGGTGAAGGCCGAGTGGAGGTACCGGGGAGGTGCCGGGAAAGCGCCCTATGTCCCGGGAGAACGCGGAAGATCGCGCCCGGCGCCGCACCGGTCCCGGCCGTCCGGGCCCGGTACGACGGAGGCAGGTCGGACGGCCCGGTCCGGTCGACGGCGGTGCCCGGACGGGCGTCTCCGGTGCCCGAACGGCGGCCTCCGGTGACCGGCCGCGCGGGAACCGGCGGGGGCGGGAAAAGCATGGCCCGGCGCTCCGGGTGCACCCGTAGAAGGGCCGGAAGACGCCGTACGCTGTCCGGAACGGCCTTGAGTGGAATAGACTCAACTTATCGGACGTTGAGCTGAGCAGGTTCTGCCGCCTGGCGGCACCGAGCACACACCGAGCACAAGGAGGAGCGGCCGAGTGGACGCCGAGCTGACCAACAAGAGCCGCGAGGCGCTGAGCGCCGCCAACGAGCGGGCGGTGACGGCGGGACACGCGGACATGACCCCCGCGCACCTGCTGCTCGCCCTCCTCGCCGGCGCGGACAACGAGAACATCACCGACCTGCTGGCGGCCGTCGAGGCGGACGCCGTCGCGCTGCGCTCCGGCGCCGAACGCCAGCTGGCCGCCCTGCCCAGCGTGCAGGGCTCGACCGTCGCCCCGCCGCAGCCGGACCGCGACACGCTGGCCGTCATCGCCGACGCCGCGCAGCGCGCCAAGGAGCTGGGCGACGATTTCATCTCCACCGAGCACCTGCTCATCGGCATCGCCGCCAAGGGCGGCCGCACCGGTGAGCTGCTGGCGGAGCAGGGCGCCACGGCCAAGAAGCTGCTGAGCGCCTTCGAGGACAGCCGGGGCGGCCGGCGGGTGACCAACCCGGACCCGGAGGGCACCTACAAGGCGCTGGAGAAGTTCGGTACGGACTTCACGGCCGCGGCCCGCGAGGGCAAGCTCGACCCGGTCATCGGCCGGGACCAGGAGATCCGCCGCGTGGTGCAGGTGCTCTCCCGCCGTACGAAGAACAACCCGGTGCTCATCGGCGAGCCCGGCGTCGGCAAGACCGCCGTGGTCGAGGGCCTGGCGCAGCGGATAGTGAAGGGCGACGTGCCCGAGTCGCTGCGCGACAAGCGGCTGGTGGCGCTGGATCTGGGCGCGATGGTGGCGGGCGCGAAGTACCGCGGCGAGTTCGAGGAGCGGCTCAAGACCGTCCTCGCGGAGATCAAGTCGAGCGACGGCCAGATCATCACCTTCATCGACGAGCTGCACACGGTCGTCGGCACCGGCGCCGGCGGCGACTCCGCGATGGACGCGGGCAACATGCTCAAGCCGATGCTGGCCCGCGGCGAACTGCGGATGGTCGGCGCCACGACCCTGGACGAGTACCGCGAGCGCATCGAGAAGGACCCGGCGCTGGAGCGGCGCTTCCAGCAGGTGCTGGTCGCCGAGCCGACCGTCGAGGACACCGTGGCGATCCTGCGCGGGCTCAAGGGCCGCTACGAGGCCCACCACAAGGTGCAGATCGCCGACTCCGCGCTGGTCGCCGCCGCCACCCTCTCCGACCGCTACATCACCTCCCGCTTCCTGCCGGACAAGGCCATCGACCTCGTGGACGAGGCGGCCTCCCGCCTCCGTATGGAGATCGACTCCTCGCCCGTGGAGATCGACGAGCTCCAGCGCGCCGTCGACCGGCTGCGCATGGAGGAGCTGGCGCTCAAGAACGAGACCGACGCCGGCTCGGTGCAGCGCCTGGAGAAGCTGCGCAAGGACCTCGCCGACAAGGAGGAGGAGCTGCGCGGCCTGACCGCCCGCTGGGAGAAGGAGAAGCAGGGCCTCAACCGCCTCGGCGAGCTGAAGGAGAAGCTGGACGAGCTGCGCGGCCAGGCCGAGCGCGCCCAGCGCGACGGCGACTTCGACACCGCTTCCAAGCTGCTGTACGGGGAGATCCCGGGCCTGGAGCGGGAGCTGGAGGAGGCCGCCGCGGCCGAGGCCGAGCAGGAGGCGTCCGCCGACGGCAAGTCCTCGATGGTCAAGGAGGAGGTCGGCCCGGACGACATCGCGGACGTGGTCGGCTCCTGGACCGGCATCCCGGCCGGGCGCCTGCTGGAGGGCGAGACGCAGAAGCTGCTGCGCATGGAGGACGAGCTGGGCAAGCGCCTGATCGGCCAGGCCGAGGCCGTCCGGGCCGTCTCGGACGCGGTGCGCCGTACGCGTGCCGGCATCGCCGACCCGGACCGACCGACCGGCTCGTTCCTCTTCCTCGGCCCGACCGGTGTCGGCAAGACCGAGCTGGCCAAGGCGCTCGCGGACTTCCTCTTCGACGACGAGCGGGCGATGGTCCGCATCGACATGAGCGAGTACGGCGAGAAGCACAGCGTCGCCCGCCTGGTCGGCGCCCCGCCCGGCTACGTCGGCTACGAGGAGGGCGGCCAGCTCACCGAGGCGGTGCGCCGCCGCCCGTACAGCGTCGTGCTGCTGGACGAGGTGGAGAAGGCCCACCACGAGGTCTTCGACGTGCTGCTCCAGGTGCTGGACGACGGCCGGCTCACCGACGGCCAGGGCCGCACGGTGGACTTCCGCAACACGATCCTGATCCTGACCTCCAACCTGGGCTCCACCTTCCTGATGGACCCGCTCCTGAAGGAGGACCAGAAGAAGGAGAAGGTGCTGGAGACGGTCCGGTCGTCCTTCCGGCCGGAGTTCCTGAACCGGCTGGACGACCTGGTGGTCTTCCACCCGCTCGGCACCGACCAGCTCCAGCGGATCGCGGGCATCCAGATCGCCCACCTGCAGCGCCGGCTCGCCGACCGCAGGCTGACGCTGGACGTCACCGACCGCGCCCTGACCTGGCTGGCCTGGCTCGGCCAGGAGCCGGTCGTGGACCAGCCGCAGGAGGCTTCCCCGGGGCCCGACCTGTCCTACGGCGCGCGCCCGCTGCGCCGACTGGTCCAGACGGCCATCGGCGACCAGCTCGCCAAGGCGATCCTGGCGGGCGAGGTGCTGGACGGCGACACCGTACGGGTGGATGTCGCCGAGGACGGCCGGTCGCTGGCCGTCGGTCCCGTACGGTAAGGCGCACCGGAGCGGTCGCGGCGGTCCGCCGCCGTCCCGTCCGCCGGGCCGGTTCGGCCCACAGCGGAGAGACGGCGGCGGGCTTGCCAGGACGGGGCCGGGATGGGGGAGGATGGCGAGGACCATACGAAGGGAATTCCACGGTGAGCATCGACCCGTCCTCGATCCCGAATTTCGGGGGCCAGCCCGAACCGCAGCCGTCGGGGCCTGATGGTCCCGTCCTGCCCGACCAGGACCTGGTCAAGCAGCTCCTCGACCAGATGGAGCTGAAGTACGTAGTCGACGACGAGGGTGACCTCGCCGCTCCGTGGGAGCAGTTCCGCACGTACTTCATGTTCCGCGGCGAGGAGGAGCAGCAGATCTTCTCCGTCCGCACGTTCTACGACCGCCCGCACGGCATCGACGACAAGTCGAAGCTGCTGGAGGCGATCGACGACTGGAACCGCCGGACGCTGTGGCCCAAGGCCTATACCCACACCCACGACGACGGCACGGTCCGCCTGATCGGCGAGGCGTCGATGCTGATCGGCACCGGCGTCGCACTCGAACACTTCGTGTCGAGCACGGTCAGCTGGGTCCGCGCGTCGATCGAGTTCGACAAGTGGATCGTCGAGCAGCTCGGCCTGGAGGCCGACATCGAGGGTGACGGCGAGGCGAAGCCGGGTGACGAGGAGGCGTAAGTCCTCCACACGGCCGTAGCGGCGCCGACGGGCCCCGGAGCGATCCGCTCCGGGGCCCGTCGCCGTGCTGCCGTCAGCCCCGGGCCGCGCGCCGGCAGGCTTCGCCGGCCACCACGGCGGGGACGTGGTCCTTCCGCAGTTCGAAGTAGCAGGCGCGGAAGTTCTCCCTACCGCCCTGTCCACCGACGCGGCAGGCCCGTTCGGCCACCTCTTCATCTGCGCCGGGGTACTGCTCCAGCACGTAGTAGTAGCAAGACTGCGGAGTGGCCTGGGCAGTCGGGGCAATGGCCACAGCACCACCGAAGGCGAGGGTGATACAGCCGAGGGCGGCAGCGAGACGTTTGAGCATGGCGATTCCTTTCGGACACTCCCCGAGCACATGGGTTGCGGTTCCCCCACTCATGAACGCACCGCAGCGGCCGCTTGCCCTCCTGGCAGCGGCCATTCCGGTGACCGCGGGGACCGCCCGCCCGCCGAAGCTCACAGCGGCTCGGGCGCCATGGTCAGCAGGTACAGCCCGTAACCCAGAGAGAGCACGGCCAGCGAGCCCGTCGCCAGGACGACGGCGCGCGGGCGGGCGCGGGCCAGCGCGACGGCCGCCGGGACGAGCAGCGGGAAGGCGGGCAGCAGGAACCGCGGCTTGGACGGGAAGTAGCCGGTGCCGCCGAGGGCCATGGCCACCAGTACGGCGGTGTAGGCGAGCAGCGGCAGCGGCGGCCGGTCCAGCACCAGGAGTACGAGGAGCAGCAGCGCCACGGCGAGCACCGCCGCCGCCATGTGCTGCACCAGCGGCGCGTCGTGCAGGACCATCCGCTTCAGGGACCGCAGGGTCTCCCGGCCGAAGTCGAAACGGGACCCCCAGATCTCCTGCACCTGGAAGTAGCCGCGCGGCCCCGCGCCGGTGCGCGCGCCCACCCACAGGACGTATCCGAGCCAGCCCGCGGGGGCGATCAGGGCCGCCGCCCAGTAGTGCCGGAGGGGACAGCCCTGCCGCGGTACGGGACCGTCCCGGCCGCGCCGCCACGTCCGTACGGCCGCCACCGCCAGCACCGCCGCGGCGACCGCGAGACCGTTCGGCCGTGCCAGGCCGGCCAGGGCCGCCAGCGCTCCGGCCCACAGCGGGCGGTCGGTGAGCAGCGCGTACAGGGCCCAGGCGGCCAGCGCGGTGAGCAGCGGTTCCGTGTAGCTCAGCGACTCGATGACGGCGTGCGGCAGCAGCGCCCACAGCGCCACCAGGAACGTGCCGGCGCGCCGTCCGTGGAGGTGCGCGCCGACCGCGAAGATCCCCCAGGCGGCCACGGCGGCGGCCGTCCACGCGAGCAGCAGCCCGGCGCTCAGCGCGCCGATCGGCAGGACGGTGGAGACGCCGCGGATCAGCCCCGGGTACAGGGGGAAGAACGCCAGGTCGGCGAGGGGGTCCGGGGGCCACATGTGGTGCGGCGTCGGGGAGCCGTAGCCGTACCGGGCCACGCTCAGGTACCAGTTGGAGTCCCATGTGGCGCCGAGCAGATTGCGCGGGTGGCGGCCGGTGTGCCAGGCCCACAGCGCCGTGCAGACGGCCCCCGCGAGGCGGATGGCCGTGAACAGGGCGAGGGCGGGGGCCGCACGGCGCAGCGCGGCCCGGACGTGGACGCGTACGGAGCCGGGCCGTGGCGCTGCCGCGGTGTCGACGGTCTCGGCGGACACGAAACACCTCCGGTACGCGCGGCGGCCATCCGCCGGGTCTCACGCACCCGGCACACCCCGACACCACGACTTTCGGTGCGGCCCGCCCGCCACGCGACCCCTGTAGGCCGACCGGGTGGCCTACGGGGGCGCGCGGGACTCCGCTCAGAGGGCGCGGAGGCGGTCGACCGCTTCCTGGAGGACCTTCTCCTGCTTGCAGAACGCGAACCGGACGTACGGCGCGCCCTGGTCCTGGTGGTCGTAGAACACGGCGTTGGGGATGGCCACGACGCCCGCGCGCTCCGGGAGGGCCCGGCAGAAGGCGAAGCCGTCCTCCTCGCCGAGGGGGCGGATGTCGGTGGTGACGAAGTACGTGCCGGACGGGCGGAAGACGCGGAAACCGGCGGCGGCGAGGCCGTCGGCCAACAGGTCGCGCTTGGCGCGCAGATCGTCCCGCAGCCCGGTGTAGTAGCTGTCCGGCAGCGCCAGCGCCTCGGCGACCGCGTACTGGAACGGCCCCGCGGAGACGTACGTGAGGAACTGCTTGGCCGAGCGGACGGCGGCGACCAGCTCCGGGCTCGCGGTGACCCAGCCGACCTTCCAGCCGGTGAAGGAGAAGGTCTTGCCGGCCGAGCCGATGGTGACGGTGCGTTCGCGCATGCCGGGCAGGGACGCCAGCGGAAGGTGCTCGCCCTCGTAGACGAGGTGTTCGTAGACCTCGTCGGTGATCACGAGGAGGTCGCGCTCGCAGGCGAGGCGGGCGATCTCGGTGAGTTCGGCGCGGTCCAGGACGGTGCCGGTGGGGTTGTGGGGCGTGTTGAGGAGGATGAGGCGGGTGCGGTCGGTGATGGCGTCCCGCAGCTCGTCCAGGTCGAGGGCGTACGTACCGTCCTCGGTGGACGGGCGCAGCGTCACCGGGACACGGGTGCCGCCCGCCATCGCGATGCACGCCGCGTAGGAGTCGTAGTACGGCTCCAGCGCGATCACTTCGTCGCCGGGCTCCAAGAGGGCGAGCAGCGAGGCGGCGATGGCCTCGGTGGCGCCCGCGGTGACCAGGACCTCGGTCTCGGGGTCGTACGCGACGCCGAGGTGGCCGTAGAAGCGGTGCTGGTGGGCGGCGACGGCGGCGCGCAGTTCGGGGACGCCGGGGCCGGGCGGGTACTGGTTGCCGCGGCCGTCGCGCAGTGCGCGGACCGCCGCCTCCCTGACCTCCTCGGGCCCGTCGGTGTCGGGGAAGCCCTGTCCCAGGTTGATCGATCCGGTGCGTACGGCGAGCGCGGACATCTCGGCGAAGATCGTCGTACCGAACTCCGCGAGGCGGCGGTTGAGCAGCGGTCGTGACATGCCCGCCATCCTCCGCCGAACCTCTGGACTTCCTCAACTGTGCTTTGGGGCCGGGGAGGCCGGGGCATGAGCCCCGCCGACGGACCCGGCGCGGTGCGGGCCGTCCGGAAGACGGACCGGGCGCACCGGAGTGGATCAGCGCGGATCGGAGAGGGATCGCAGGACACGTACGACAGGGCCCCGGGCTCGCCGGGAAGCGGCGGCGCCGGGGCGGGTGCCTCGCTACGGGGGACGGAAAGGAGAGTGGGGCGATGATGGGATTCGTGGTCTTCCTGGTGATCTGCGGGGTGGTCGCGGCGCTGGTGGCCGCGGCGGCGCAGGGCCGCGACGGCGGGCACCGCAGCCTCGGCAGGGGCCGGCGGGACGGCACCGGCTGGTGGGTGGCCGGTGATCCGGGACCGAGCGGCGGGCACCACCATCACGGCCACTCCTGCGGGAGCGGTGGGCACTCCTCCTGTGGGGGCGGTGGACACTCCTCCTCGTCCTGTGGTGGCGGCGGGGGCTGCGGCGGTTCCTGACGCGTTGTTGCCCCGTCCACATGCGCGGGGCCCATGCAGGTCCGCATATGCGCCGGGTGGGGCCAACGCCCGCTGGGCGGTGGGCTGTTGAACAACTGAACTGAGTGGCCCTCTGAGGGATGGAAACCCTACGAAGATGGGTAAAAACGCTGTGGGCCCCGCTCTTTTCATGATTCCCTCTCCCTAGAGAATCCCAGTTCTCGGACCCCACGTGGGCACGAGCCGGCAGACAGTCACCACCTGATCCCGTCTCCGGGGCAGGCCGGCCCACCATCCACTGCGTGCTTGCGGAGCCGACCCATGCTCACGACCCTGAAAACGGCATACACCGATACCCGTGCCTCCGATCTGGCCTGGGCGCTGGGCAGGGAGCCGTTGCCGTCCCTCGCCGTGCTCGACCTGGAACTCGCCACGGCGCACGTGCAGTTGAGGCTGCTCGGAGCATCCCACCAGGTGCTGCTGGAGGAGGAGCACGGCAGCTGCTCCGAAACGGTCGCCTGCATACCCGGCAGCAGCACCCCGCTCCCGCTGGGCGTGGCGAAACGCATCGGCGACTGGGAGTACGAATTCGCGGCGCACGTCGAGACGTTGTCGCACGGCTCGTTCGCCGGGCGCGCACAGGAGTTGCTCGCCCTGGTCGCCGAACACCCCCACGGCCTTGCCGGAACGTTCCCGGGCTCGCCGCACGCCTTCACCGCGATGCTGGCGCAGCGCGAGGACGGACAGGTGCGCTGGCGTACGTGGCACGCCTACCCGCAGGAGGGGCGCCTGGTCGCGACGCGTACGCGGGTGGGCGTACGGATGACGGCGGCGCTGTGACCGCCCGGTCGGCGGCTCCCGGCCGGGTCCGCGGGCCGGTTCGCGGACCGCGTCTCGCGACCGTAGTGCGCCAAGTCGCCCGTGTGGAAGGCTCACTACGCTCGTGTGGGTGACGTAGGGCCATCCAGGTGTCACGTAGCGTTCACGGCATGATCGACCCGCCTGATCCCGTCCACCGCGGTGCGCCCGACCCGCCGGAGGCTCCAGGTCCGGCGCGACTGCCCGTACCCGCCGGGATCGGCCGGCTGCTCGTCCTGGCCACCGTCTTCGTCTGCGCCGCCTGCGGCATCGTCTACGAACTCGAACTGGTCGCCCTCGCCTCCTATCTGACCGGGGACTCGGTCACCCAGGCCTCCGTCGTGCTGTCCGTCATGGTCTTCGCGATGGGCATCGGATCGCTGCTCGCCAAGCGGCTGCGCTGCCGGGCCGCCGTCGGCTTCGGCGCGCTGGAGGCGGGCCTCGCGCTGGTCGGCGGGTTCTCCGCGATGGCGCTCTACGCCTGCTACGCCTGGTTCGGCCAGTCCCGCTCCGTCCTGGTCGCCTTCTCCCTGGCCATCGGCGCGCTCATCGGCGCCGAGGTGCCGCTGCTGATGACGCTGATCCAGCGGGTCCGCCGCCAGGACGCGGGCGGCGCGGTGGCCGACCTCTTCGCGGCGGACTACGTCGGCGCGCTGGTCGGCGGCCTGGCCTTCCCCTTCCTGCTGCTGCCCCTGCTGGGCCAGGTCTCCGGCGCCCTGCTCACCGGTTCGGTCAACGCGGTGGCCGGGGGCGGGCTGGTGCTGTGGCTCTTCCGCAGCGACCTGTCCGTACGGGCCCGCTGGGCGCTGGTCCTCGCCAACGTGCTGGTACTGGCGCTGCTCGCCGCCGGGACGGTGCTGGTCGCCCCGTTCGAACGGGCCGCGCGGGACGCGGTGTACGGCTCGGCGGCGCGGGTCGCGGTCCGTACCGGCGCGCAGGAGGTGGTGATCACGGGCGGTACGGGTCCGGCCGCCACGGGGCGCACCGACGCGGCCGACTACCGGGGCAGTTCGGGCCGTGGCGCGGCCAGGACGGAACGCCGGGAGGCGGGGGCCGGCGGCGCGGCGGGGAGGGGCGGGCCGCTCGGGCTCTACCTGGACGGGCGGCTGCGGGTCAGCGCGGGCGACGGATTCCCGTACCACGAAGGGCTGGTGCATCCGGCCATGTCCGTCGGTCCGCACCGCCGGGTGCTGGTGCTGGGCGGCGGCGACGGGCTCGCCGCGCGCGAGGTGCTGCGCTATCCCGGCGTGGCGTCCGTGACGGTCGTCGAACCGGACCCGGGCGTGATCCGGCTGGCCCGTACGGACCCGGGGCTGTCCGCGCTCAACCGGCACGCGCTGGACGATCCGCGGGTACGGATCGTCCCGGGCGACGTGTTCGAGTGGCTGCGGCGGGGCGGCGCGACGCGCGACGGCGGCCCGTACGACGTCATCGTCGCCGACCTCCCCGACCCCGGCAGCCAGGCCAGCACCAAGCTCTACTCCCAGGAGTTCTACGGCCTCACGGCCCGCGCGCTGGCCGAGGACGGCCGGCTGGCGGTGCACGCCGGGGAGCCGCTGGTCCGGCCGCGCTCGTACTGGACGGTGGACGCGACCGTGCGGGCAGCGGGCCTGAGCACCGCCCCGTACCGGATTCCGGGGCGGACCACCGGGCGGAACGATGCGGCAAAACGCTCCTGCGCACCGGCTCCGCACGGCACCGGCCGGACCGCCTGCGGCTGGGGCTTCGTCCTCGCGGCGCGCCGGACGCCGCGTCTGGACCTGGCGCCGGACACGCCCGCGCTGCGCTCGCTCACCCGCGACGGGCTGCGTGCCGCCGGACGCGCCGCCTGCCGCGACCGCATCGACGGCCTTCCGCCGTCCACCTTGATGCATCCGCGGCACCTGGACTGACACCTGCCCGCCCGGGCCGTGACCCCTGGGCGGACAGGTGGCGCACCACCGGGCCGGGAGAAAAATGGTGCCCGACCGGGCACGTGCGCCGGGAGGGCTGGGTAGGCTCCTTTGCCATGGAGCACGAGGTGTACGTTCCGTTTCCCGTCGAGACCGTACGGCAGGCACTGTCCGAGCCGGAGCGCGTGGCGCGCTGCGTCCCCGGATGCCAACTCGACGCCGACGCGGATCCCGGCACCCCCGGCGGGCGGCTGCGGCTGCGCATCGGCAGTTCCACCATCACCTACCGCGGCACGCTGACCGTCACCGAGCGCGGCGCCGACACGGTCACCGTCGAGGCGAGCGGCATCGAGTCCCGCGGCGACGGCTCCGCCGAGCTGTCCCTGACCGTACGGCTCGCCACCGCGCCCGACGACACCGGCGCCACGGTCCTGAGCTGCACCGGCACGGTCACCAGCACCGGCCGCCTCGCGGAGGCCACCGGCCAGGCGGCCGAGTCCGCCGGCCGCCGCGTCCTGGACCGCTTCGCGGCCAACCTCGCGGCGGACCTCACGGACAACCCGGCCGACGAGCCGGCCGCGGCCGCGCCGCCGGCCGCGCAGGGCGTCTTCGACGCCGAGGTCCCGCCCCCGTCGCTCGACCCGCTCGCCGACGACGACCAGGACGACACCGTGCCCGCCGAGGCCGCGCACGCGCGCCGCACGATGATCGGGCGCAGCGCCGAGGAGGTCGACCACGCGCCGCCGCGCGGCCGGTACGCACCGGTCCCCGCGCCGCAGTCGGCGACCACCTCCGCCACCCTGCGCTGGGCGGCACCGGCCGCGGCACTGGCGCTGGCGTCGGCGGTCGTGGTGGGCAGGGTGCTGCGGCGACGGCGCTGAGCGCCCGGCCCGCGACCCGCGCCCGGCCTGCCGTCGTCTCGAACGAACTCCCCGCTAGGGTCGGACCGTGAGTGACAACGACACGCGAAACGCCGCGCCGGGACAGGTGCGGCTGACCGCCGGCGACACCGAAGTGACCGTGGACCCGGCCAACGGCTGCCGGCTCGCGAGCCTGCGCATCGGCGGCACGGAAGTGCTGCGGCAGGGCGCCAAGTACGGCTCGTTCCCGATGGTCCCGTGGTGCGGCCGGATCGAGAACGGGCGGTTCCGCAACGGTGGCGAGCTCCACCAGATGCCGGTGAACTCACCGCCGCACGCGATCCACGGCACCGGCCGCAACGTCGCCTGGAAGACGGCGCGCGCGGACGCCACCAGCGCCGCCTTCACCTACGACCTCCTCGACCCGGGCGCCGCCCCCTGGCCGTACCCGGGGCGCGTCACCCAGTTGGTCGAGCTGGCGGCGGACGGCGCATCGCTCACCCTGACCATGGGCATCGAGGCCAGCGGCGACTCCTTCCCGGCCCAGGCCGGCTGGCACCCCTGGTTCCTGCGCCGGCTCGGCGAGGAAGGGCAACAGAGCGAGGACGTACGGATCGACTTCTCGGCCGCCTGGCAGGAGGAGCGCGGCGAGGACCACCTGCCCACCGGGCGCCGGATCGACCCGCGGCCCGGCCCCTGGGACGACTGCTTCGGCATGCCGGACGGCGTGGACGTGACCCTCACCTGGCCGGACCGGCTGGAGCTGAAGGTCACCAGCCGCGCCGAATGGGTGGTGGTCTACGACGAGCAGGAGGCGGCGGTCTGCGTGGAGCCGCAGTCCGGCCCGCCGAACGGCCTCAACACGGTGCCGCGCCTGGTCACCCCCATCGACCCGCTGGAGATGTCCACGACGTGGAGCTGGCGCACGCCGGCGTGACCGGCCGGGGCCCGGCCGCCGCTCCTCGCTCCCGGCCCCGGCGTCGGGCCGGGGCCCGGGCCACCTTCTAAGCTCATGCACATGACTGACGACGTACGCGGCGATCTGCTGCAGCAGATCAAGGACAAGGCCGTGGTGCACGGCAAGGTGACCCTCTCCTCCGGCAAGGAGGCCGATTACTACATCGACCTGCGCCGGATCACCCTCGACGGTGCGGCCGCGCCCCTCGTCGGGCAGCTGATGCTGGACATCACCGCCGACCTGGACTACGACGCGGTCGGCGGTCTCACGCTGGGCGCCGACCCGGTCGCCACCTCGATGCTGCACGCCGCCGCGGCGCGCGGCCGGCGGCTGGACGCGTTCGTCGTACGCAAGGCGCAGAAGACGCACGGTATGCAGCGGCGGATCGAGGGCCCGGACATCAAGGGCCGCCGGGTCCTGGTGGTCGAGGACACCTCCACCACCGGCGGCTCGCCGCTGACCGCCGTCGAGGCGGCGCGCGAGGCGGGCGCGGAGGTGGTCGCGGTCGCCACGATCGTGGACCGCGGGGCGGAGTCGGCCATCGCCGACGCGGGTCTGCCGTACATCACCGGCTATCGCCTCGGCGACCTCGGCCTCGCCTGAGTCCCGTACCGCCTCTCCGGCGCTGACCTGCGCTTATCGCAAAGGGGTGGCTGGTTTCACGTGAAACCGGCCACCCCTTTGCGTGCGGCTGGCGTGTACGGGATGTGGAGCAAACCGCCGAGTCTGGGAAGATGAGCTACGGCGATGTCGTCGCCCCCTGGTCAGGGCCCAGAACGCACACCCGCACATCACAAGGAGCGGACAGATGCCCATCGCAACTCCCGAGGTCTACAACGAGATGCTGGACCGGGCGAAGGCAGGCAAGTTCGCCTACCCGGCCATCAACGTGACCTCGACGCAGACTCTGCACGCAGCGCTGCGTGGTTTCGCCGAGGCCGAGAGCGACGGCATCGTCCAGATTTCCACCGGCGGCGCGGAGTTCCTGGGCGGCCAGCACAACAAGGACATGGTGACCGGCGCGGTCGCGCTGGCGGAGTTCGCGCACATCGTCGCCGAGAAGTACGACATCAACGTCGCGCTGCACACCGACCACTGCCCCAAGGACAAGCTGGACGGCTACGTCCGTCCGCTGCTGGCCGTCTCCGAGCAGCGGGTGGCCAAGGGCCAGAACCCGCTGTTCCAGTCCCACATGTGGGACGGTTCCGCCGAGACCCTGGCCGACAACCTGTCCATCGCCCAGGAGCTGCTGGCCCAGGCCGCCGCGGCGAAGATCATCCTTGAGGTCGAGATCACCCCGACCGGTGGCGAGGAGGACGGCGTCACCCACGAGATCAACGACGAGCTCTACACCACCGTCGACGACGCGGTGCGGACCGCTGAGGCGCTGGGCCTGGGCGAGAAGGGCCGTTACCTGCTCGCCGCGTCGTTCGGCAACGTGCACGGCGTCTACAAGCCGGGCAACGTCGTGCTCCGTCCCGAGCTGCTGAAGGACCTCCAGGAGGGCGTCGGCTCGAAGTACGGCAAGGCCGCGCCGTTCGACTTCGTCTTCCACGGCGGCTCCGGCTCCACGGCCGAGGAGATCGCTACGGCGCTGGAGAACGGCGTCGTGAAGATGAACCTGGACACGGACACGCAGTACGCGTTCACGCGGCCGATCGCGGACCACATGTTCCGCAACTACGACGGTGTGCTGAAGGTGGACGGCGACGTCGGCAACAAGAAGACCTACGACCCGCGCAGCTGGGGCAAGCTGGCCGAGGCCGGCATGGCGAAGCGCGTCACCGAGGCGTGCGCGAACCTGCGCTCGACGGGGACCCGGATCAAGTAGCTCTTTGTGCGTGCGATGGCCCCGCGTTCAGGTGAACGCGGGGCCTCCGTGTGTTTGGCGCCTTCGGCGCGGTTCGGTGCGTGGGGGTGCGCGTTTCGCGCCTAGGGTTCGGTGGGTGGGGGCTCGGGGCCCCGCAGGGGTCACTCCTCGGCGCCGGGAGTCATCCTTGTGGTTTTTCGTAACCGGGGTCTCGGTCGTCCTGCGGGGAGACCCCTACGTGTCCCCGAGCCCGCGCCGTTTGCGGCTTTCCCGCCGCCGTGGCTGGGGTCTTTACAGACCCCTGGCGCGGGCTTACGCCTCACGTGTAGGCGCCCGGGGTTCTGCGCCTACGCCCCGCGAGCCTCACCACAGGGTGGGCGCGCACCTGGGTCATCGAAAAAACTCCCCCCACCGGCCCGCACTCGCCAAACCGGCGGGAGGGGGTGTGCAGGGGGACACTCCCCGCAGGACGACCGTAGCCCCGGTCACCAACACACACTGGTTCACTCCAGGCGCCGAGGAGATGGCCCCCTGCGCACCCCCGCCCCACAAACCAAGCAAACGCGTATCCGCGCGAAGCGCGGGCCAGGCCCCCACCCACCGCGATAGCCGCATCCGACCGCCCCACGGGAATACTGGTACCCATGGCCATTCACGAAAACCTCCTCGGGGGACCGCCCCCGACCGAACTGCCCGACGACCCCGAGCCCCGCGAGCTGCTCGCTTCGGGGGCCGCGCCGGCGGATGTTGCGGCGAAGTACCCGACGTCCTCGCTGGCCTGGGCGCAGCTTGCGGATGACGCGTTCCAGGCGGGGCGTACGGTCGAGTCGTACGCGTACGCCCGTACCGGCTATCACCGGGGGCTGGACGCGCTGCGCCGGGCCGGCTGGAAGGGGCACGGCCCGGTGCCGTTCGAGCACGAGCCCAACCGGGGCTTTCTGCGTGCTCTGCACGCGCTCGCCCGCGCCGCGCAGGCGATCGGTGAGCAGGAGGAGTACGAGCGCTGCACGACGTTCCTGCGTGACTCGTCACCGACGGCGGCGGACACGCTTTCCTAAGGCGCTGAGCTGCGCTCCCGGCTGAAGGGCCGGGGGAAAAACACGGGCCGGTCGCGCGAGCGCGACCGGCCCTTCGCACGCCTGGCCACCCCCTTGCGCGCCTTCCGTGGAGCACGGATGATGCCCATGGGCCGGGAGAGTCCGTGCCCGAGGGGACCGGGGCTCCGTTTGCCGACGGGAAGGAGCGGACCGCTACCCGGAAGCCAGCACATCGAGGAGTTCCTCATGTCGCAGCACTCCGCCCCGCACGCCGAGCCGGAGGAACCGGCCGAGCCGACGGCCGCCGGCCCGCGGCGGCCTGATCTGAGCATCGGCAGTACGAGCACGACGCCGTACGAGGACTATGTCCACGCGGATGTGCTCACCCACCTCCAGCATCCGCTGTCGGACGATCCGGGCGAGATGGTGTTCCTGGTCACGACACAGGTGATGGAGCTGTGGTTCACCGTCATCGTGCACGAGTGGCATACGGCCGCCCAGGCGCTGCGCCGGGACGACCTGCCGGTGGCGATGGAGGCGCTGGAGCGTTCGACGCATGAGCTGGAGGCGTTGAACGCGGCCTGGAAGCCGCTGGCCCGGCTGACGCCGACGCAGTTCAACGCGTTCCGGGGCGCGCTGGGCGAGGGGTCGGGGTTCCAGTCCGCGATGTACCGGCGGCTGGAGTTCCTGCTCGGGGAGAAGTCCGCGTCGATGCTGGTGCCGCACCGTGGGGCGCCGCGGGAGCACGCGGAGCTGGAGAAGGCGTTGCAGGAGCCGAGTCTGTGGGACGAGGTGCTGCGGCTGCTGGCGCGCCGTGGTTACGCGATACCCACCGAGGTGCTGGAGCGCGAGGTGACGGCCAGGTACGAGCCGGACGCGCGGGTCGAGGCGGTGTGGGCCGAGGTGTACGCGGGCCCGCGCGACAGCGAACTGGTGCGGCTGGGCGAGGCGTTGACGGATGTCGCGGAGCTGGTGTGGCGGTGGCGCAACGATCACCTGGTGGCGACGCGGCGGGCGATGGGGGCGAAGATGGGCACCGGTGGTTCGGCGGGTGTGGCGTGGCTGGAGAAACGCGCCCGCAAGAACGTTTTTCCCGAACTGTGGACGGCGCGCAGCCATGTCTGAGACACCGGCGGAGCGGGCCGCGGCGCTGGACGCGCGGGACGGACTCGGGCACGTACGGGAGAAGTTCGTCCTCGATACGTGTGTGTATCTGGACGGCAATTCCCTCGGGGCCCTGCCCCGCCAGGTGCCCGGCCGGGTAGCGGACGTGATCGCCCGCGAGTGGGGCGAACTGCGCATCCGCTCCTGGGAGGAGGCGGGCTGGTGGTCCGCGCCGGAGCGGGTCGGCGACCGGATCGCCCCGCTGCTGGGCGCCGCGCCGGGGCAGGTGGTCGTCGGCGACTCGACCAGCGTCAACATCTTCAAGGCGGTGGTCGGCGCGGTCCGGATGGCCGGTACGGGACGGGACGAGATCCTGGCGGACGAGGCGTCGTTCCCGACCGACGGCTACATCGCGGAGTCCGCGGCGCGTATGACGGGCTGCACGCTGCGCGCCCTGCCGGCCGAGCGGATCCCGGACGAGGCCGGTCCGCGTACCGCGCTCGCGCTGGTCAACCACGTCGACTACCGCACCGGCCGGCTCAACGACCTGCCCGGCCTCACCGCCGCGCTGCACGAGGCCGGGGCCCTGGCGGCCTGGGACCTGTGCCACAGCGCGGGCGCCCTGCCGGTCCGGCTGGACGCGCACGGCGTGGACTTCGCGGTGGGCTGTACGTACAAGTACCTCAACGGCGGCCCGGGCGCGCCCGCGTACCTGTATGTGCGCGAGGAGCTCCAGGCCTGTTTCGACTCGCCGCTGCCCGGCTGGAACTCGCACGCGGTGCCCTTCGGCATGGACGCCGCGTACGCCCCGGCCGACGGCATCACCCGTGGCCGTGTCGGCACCCCGGACATCCTGTCGATGCTCGCGCTGGAAACGGCCCTGGACGTCTGGGACGGCGTGCGCATCGAGGACGTACGGGCCAAGAGCCTGGCGCTCGGCGACTTCTTCCTGGAGTGCGTGGAGGCGTGCGTACCGCAGGGCCGGGTGCGCTGCGTGACGCCGCGCGAGCACCGGCTGCGCGGCAGCCAGGTGGCGCTGTCGTGCGCGGACGCGGGCAAGGTGATGACGGAGCTGATCCGGCGCGGGGTGATCGGCGACTTCCGCCACCCCGACGTGCTGCGCTTCGGCTTCACCCCGCTCTACACGTCCTTCGCGGACGTGGCGCGTGCCGCGCGGGTGCTGGGCGAGGTCCTGGAGTGAGCGGCGCGGGCGCCGGGGGCGAGGAGGCGGCGCTGTTCGGCCTCGCGCCCGTGCCGCCCGACGCGACGCTGCCGTACGGGCCGCACCCGGACCAGGTGATCGACCTGTACGGCCCGGCGTCCGACGGCCCGGTGGTGCTGTTGCTGCACGGCGGGTTCTGGCGCGCGGCGTACGACCGTGCGCACCTGTCGCCGCTCGCGGCCGAGCTGGCCCGGCACGGGCTGCCGGTCGCCCTCGCCGAGTACCGGCGGGTGGGCGCGGGCGGGGGCTGGCCGCGTACGTACGAGGACGTGACGGCGGCGACGGCCGCCCTGGAGCGGCCCGTGATCGCCGTCGGGCACTCCGCGGGCGGGCACCTCGCGCTGCTCCTGGCGGGCGGCCGAGACCGGTACGCGCCGCGGCGGATCGTCGCCCTGGCCCCCGTCGCCGACCTCGCGCACGCCCACGAGCTGGGGCTGAGCGACGGCGCGGTGGCGGAGTTCCTGGGCGCCGGGCCCGGGTGGGCGGACCGGCTCGCCGCCGCGGACCCGGTACGGCAGCTGCCGGGCGCGGTGCCCGTGACGGTGCTGCACGGCACCGAGGACGCCGAGGTGCCCGTGGAACTGTCCCGGCGCTACGTACGGGCCGCCGAGGCCGCCGGCGGCGTCGTACCCGAACTGCGCGAACAGGCCGGAACGGGGCACTACGCGCCCGTCACCCCCGGCACCGCGGCCTTCCGCGTCCTCCTGGCCACCCTCCGTAGTACTTGAGGAGGAGGCCCGGAGATCCGCTCAGGAGGGGACGCCCGCGGGCCGCGCGCTGCATACCGTGGTGTGCGTGAACCAGACGACTCACCCGCGGCGGGACGACCTGCGCTCGGAAGCCCGGCTCGTCCGCGGCGCGCTGCACCGGCTGCGCCAGGACCTGATCGTGGACGCCTTCACCTTCCGTCCGATGCTGCCCCTGGACGACGCCCGGGTGCCCGGGTGGGAGTGGCTCCCGCAGCGGCTGCGGCGCTATGTGCGCTGGGCACCGCACCTGGCGCTCGGCGGGATCGCCGCCTTCGTGTTCCTCGTGATCGTCGCGCAGACGGCGGGCGGCGGGCCGATCGAGTCCTTCATCGCGGTGGCCTACTGCTTCCTGACCGCCGCGCCGATCGCCCTGACGCTCTTCCGGCCGGTCGGCGCGTTCTGGATCTCGGTCGGGGCGCTCCTGTTCGCGATGCTGGCCGGCGCCATGGCCGGGGCGGGGCACGGGTGGTTCGAGATCAGCCTGGTCGCGCACCTCGCGGTGATGGCGCTGGTCGTCCTGCGCACCCGGCCGCGGCTCGCCCTGGAGATGTGGCTGCTCACCATGGCCGGGACCGGGGTGCTGACGCTGCTCATGCCCCGGGCGGTCTCGACCATCGCGCCGTTCGCGGTGGTGTCGGTGTTCGTGCTGGTGCCCGCCGCCGCCATCCGCGCCTGGCGCGAGGAGCGGCAGCACGTCGTCGAGACGCGGACCGCCACCGCCGAGGAGCGCTCGCGGCGCACGCTGCTGGAGGAGCGCGCCCTGATCGCCCGTGAGCTGCACGACGTGGTCGCACACCACATGTCGGTCATCGCCATTCAGGCGGAGGCCGCCCCGTACCGGGTCAAGGACACGCCGCCCGAGCTGGCCACCTCCTTCTCGACCATCCGGGAGAACGCGGTGGCCGCGCTGACCGAGCTGCGCCGCATCCTCGGCGTCGTACGGTCCGAGGACCCGGACGCCTTCGCCGACGCCGACCCCGAGGCGCCGCAGCCGACGCTGGCCAGCCTCGACGCGCTGCTGGAGAGCGTGCGCAGCGCGGGACTGGAGGTCGAGGCCGTGGTCACCGGCTCGGTCCGGCCGCTGCCGCAGGGCGTCGAGCTGTCCGCGTACCGCATCGTCCAGGAGGCGCTGAGCAACACGCTGCGGCACGCGCCGGGCGCCGAGGCGCGGGTGGAGATCTCCTACGTGCTCGGCGGGCTCGGACTGCGTATCGTCAACGGTGCGCCGAGCCGGCTGGCCAAGCCGTCGCCGGGGGCCGGGCACGGTGTCCTGGGCATGCGGGAGCGGGTGCAGATGCTGGGTGGTGAGATCACCGCGGACCACACCGAGGACGGCGGGTTCGAGGTCGCGGCGTTCATTCCGGTTCCGGCGACGCCGGACGTGAAGGGGGAGACGGCGGGATGATCCGCGTACTGATCGTGGACGACCAGGTCATGGTCCGCGAGGGCTTTTCGGTGCTGCTCGGCGCGATGCCGGACATCGAGGTCGTCGGCGAGGCGGTGGACGGGCGGCAGGCGGTGGCCAAGGTCGCCGAGCTGCGTCCGGACGTGGTGCTGATGGACATCCGGATGCCGCAGATGAACGGCCTGGAGGCGACCCGCGAGATCGTCGCCGCCGACGCGGACGCCAAGGTGCTGGTGCTGACCACCTTCGACCTGGACGAGTACGTGTACCAGGCGCTGCGGGCCGGGGCCAGCGGCTTCCTGCTCAAGGACGCCTCGGCGGGGCAGCTCGCGGAGGGCGTGCGGATCGTGGCGAACGGCGAGGCACTGCTCGCGCCGGCCGTCACCAAGCGGCTGATCTCGGAGTTCTCCAAGCTCGGCACGCCGCGGGCGCCGACGCAGGAGCGCGTCGGCGACCTCACCGAGCGGGAGACCGAGGTTCTGGTGCTGGTCGCCCAGGGCCTGTCCAACGGTGAGATCGCCGAGCATCTGGTCGTGGCCGAGTCGACGGTGAAGACGCACGTCAGCCGGATTCTGGTGAAGCTGGGGCTGCGCGACCGCACCCAGGCGGCGGTCTTCGCGTACGAGGCCCGGCTGGTCACGCCGGGCGGCTGAGGAGCGGCGGGCCGGGCCGCCGGGTCACAGTGCGGCGATATCGGCCTTGGCCCGCAGCAGGGTGTCGCGGGAGATCACCACGATTCTCTCGTGGCCGGCGCGGCCGGCGTCGTCCGGCAGTTTCGCGTCCAGATCGGCTGTCATGTCGGTGCCGATGACGGCGAAGCGTCCGTCGCTCAGCTCGAAGAGGTCGGGGCAACTGCCGTTGCCCACGCTGCCGCGCTCCTGAGGGGTGGCGCCCAACCGTCGGGAAATCTCTGGTGCTGTCACCGGGCCGGAATACCCCGGCGGTGCGCGGCAGCGCGAGCCGAATTACGGAGTTGCTCCTTTTTGGTGACAGTCGCTACACCGGTGAGCGCTTTATTGTTCGGTGTGTTGGCCGTCGACCAAACGCAGATTCGGGACATGGTGTGTCTGTGCGTTCGTCTGGGTCAGTGCCTCGTCGACGAGCACGGCGAAGTGGTGTTCGTGCGAGGCGGGGTCCATCTCGTCGCGCATACGGCGCGCGGATTCCCAGTACCCCCGGAAGGCCGGAGTGTTGGTGATGTAGCGCAGATGCCCGAGCATTTCCCGGTCGTTCGCCATCCCGAGCTTGTGGACGAGCATGCTGTGACAGTAGATCAGGTTGGCGTACAGATACTGGCGGTTCTCCTTCACCGACAGGTCCGGGGCGAATCGGGGCCAGACCTCGGCCAGCTCCGGGTCGGCGATGCTCATCTTGAGCAGGTCCATGTGCAGGCGCCGCAGACCGGCTTCGGCGCTGCGGTGCAGTTCGCCCGCTGACCGGCGCATCTCGTCCCGCTGCAGCTCCAGTTCGGTGCGTTGCAGCCGCATTTCCGCGCGTTGCAGTTCCAGTTCCTGGCGTTGCAGCGAGGTCTCGTCCCGCTGCAGGCGCAGCGTCCTCGCCATGTAGAACAGCACCAGTGCGGCAGTGGAGGACGCCGCGGCGCCATAGGCCTGGCCCGCATTCCCACTGCCCGGGGTGCGCAGTCCGGGCACCGCCGTCATGATCAGGCTCAGCAGCACGCAGGCTGCTCCGGCCGCCAGGACGACCCCCAGATTCTGCAGCACCCACATCGCCTTGCGTGGTCCCATTTCGTTCACGGATACCTCCGCCCGCCCCTAGGCGCGAAACCGCGGCGTGCCGGCTGGATAAGCGCCGCCATCGCCGCTCGCGGGGGTTGTGCCCAGGCGGAAACGGGGACAACCGCGTCCGGCGGCGTGGCCCGGAGCACACGGGCGCGGAATGTTCCACTCCCGCTCCACTGGTCGTTCGGAGCCGCTTGTGGAGCAGCGGTGACGGGATGAGGTCTCTACCAGTTGGAGCGGGCGGGGAGCACGCGCGCCGGGCGGGCGTACGCCCCCGGGCGGGGATCGCTCCCGCCGTACGACACACCGGCGGGGTACGGGGAAGTGCGGCGCCGGAGTCCGCTACAGCTCCGGCGCCGCACGTATGAGGGCGGGACCCTGGATCAGCCGATGTCGCGGCGGCGCAGCGCGGCCAGGCCCGCCGCCACGGACACCGCCGCCAGGCCGAGCAGCCACAGGAACGGCGCCGCGGTGGCCTCGCCGCCCGGCAGCTTCGGCAGGTGGCTGAACGGCGACAGGTTCATCACCCACTGGGGCAGCTGGACGGCCGGGCCCACCCAGCCGATGCCGAGGCAGCCGCCGACCACGGCCCAGGTGCCGACCGCGGCCTTCGGCAGCGCGCCGACCAGCAGCACCGCCAGGCCGGTGAGCGCCCAGGCCGCCGGGACCTGGGCCAGTGCCGCACCCACCGTGGGGCCGAGCCGCCCGCCCGCGTCCCCGCTCGTCAGGCCGTACGTGAGACCGAGGCCCAGGCCGCCCAGGAGCAGCACGACGGCCGTGCCGAGGAAGGCGATGACCAGGTGTCCGGCCGCCCAGCGCAGCCGGCCGACGGCACCCGCCAGCACCGGTTCGGCGCGGTCGCCGGTCTCCTCGCCGCGCAGCCGGAGCACCGCGCCCGCCGCGTAGATCGCCGCGACCATGCCGAGCATGCCGGTCAGGGCGGACACGAACGTGTCCGACAGACCCTGCCGGCCGCCCATCCGCTCGAATATCAGGCGGGCCTGTTCGTTGTCGCCGACCAGGTCGGACGCGCCGTCGATGATGCCGCCGAAGACGGCACCGGCGGCCAGGAAGCCGGCCGCCCAGCCGAACAGGGTGGTCCGCTGGAGCCGCCAGGCCAGGCCGGTGGCGCCGTTCAGCGAGGCGGGCGCGCGGGCCGGGCCCGGCCGGGCGGACAGGAAGCTCATGCCGAGGTCGCGGCGGGCGGTGAGAGAGTACGCCGCGCCGACCGTGACGGCCGTACCGGCGAGGAAGAGCAGCAGGACCCACCAGCGCTCGTCGGCGAACGCGCGCAGCTGCTCGGCCCAGCCGACCGGCGAGACCCAGGTCAGCGGGGAGGACGCGTCCTCGGTGGCGGCGTCGCCCGCGGCCCGCAGGACGAAGGCCGCGCCCAGGACGGCCCCGGCCAGCCCCTTGGCGGCCCGGGCGCTCTCGGTGAGCTGGGCGGTGACCGCCGCCAGGCCCGCGAAGACCAGGCCGGTGCCGCCGATCGCGAGACCGAGGGCCAGCGCGCCGTCCGCCGGCTGCCCGGCCCCGGCCAGCCCGGCCGCGATGAGCAGGGCCAGCGCGGCATCGGCGGCGAGCGCGGCGAGCAGGGCGGCGGTGAGCGGGGCCCGCCGGCCGACCATGGCCGCCGAGAGCAGTTCCTGGCGGCCCGTCTCCTCCTCCTCGCGGGTGTGGCGTACGACGATCAGCAGGCTCATCACGCCGGCCAGCAGCGCGGCGATGCCGCCGATGCGCCAGGCGGTCAGGCCGCCGAGGGAGTCGCCGAACACCGGGCCGTAGATGGCGCGCAGGGAGCCGTTGCCCGTCATCGAACTCGCCACGTCGGCACGCTTGGCGGGTGTGTCGTAGAGCTTCTTGAGGGCGCCGCTCATGCTGACGACGGTCAGTCCGAGCAGCACCACCCAGGCCGGGATCATCAGCCGGTCGCGGCGCAGCGCCAGGCGCAGCAGGGTGCCGGTGCCGGCCAGGTCGCGGGAGCCGCCGGTACGGGCGGACGCGGGGAGCGGCACGGCGGTCATCGCAGGCTCGCCTTCTCGGGAGCGGAGGTGGCGGACGCCGGGGCCCGGTCGCCCCGGGTGTCGTCCTGGTAGTGCCGCAGGAACAGCTCCTCCAGCGTGGGTGGTGTGCTGGTCAGGCTGCGGACGCCGGACCGGCTGAGCGAGCGCAGCACCGCGTCCAGCTTGTCGGTGTCCACCTGGAGCCGGACCCGGTGGCCCTGTATGTCGAGGTCGTGGACGCCGGGCAGGCGGGAGAGGCCGTCGGGCGCGCCGGCCAGTTCGGCGGTCACGCTCGTACGGGTCAGGTGCCGCAGGTCCGCGAGGGAGCCGGACTCGACGGTGCGGCCCTTGCGGATGATGCTGACGCGGTCGCACAGCGCCTCGACCTCGGACAGCACATGGCTGGAGAGGAGCACCGTGCGGCCGCGGTCGCGCTCCTCCTCGACGCAGTCCTGGAAGACCTCCTCCATCAGCGGGTCCAGCCCGGAGGTCGGCTCGTCGAGGATGAGCAGGTCCACGTCGGAGGCGAACGCGGCGACCAGGGCGACCTTCTGGCGGTTGCCCTTGGAGTACGTCCGGCCCTTCTTGGTGGGGTCCAGCTCGAAGCGCTCCAGGAGGTCGGCCCGGCGGGCCGTGTCCAGGCCGCCGCGCAGCCGTCCGTACAGGTCGATGACCTCGCCGCCGGAGAGGTTGCGCCACAGCGTGACGTCCCCGGGGACGTACGCGATCCGGCGGTGCAGGGCGACGGCGTCGCGCCACGGGTCCTTGCCGAGGAGCCGCGCGCCACCCCCGTCGGCGCGCAGCAGGCCGAGCAGGACGCGGATGGTGGTGGACTTGCCCGCGCCGTTGGGGCCGAGGAAGCCGTGCACCTCGCCCGCCTCGACATCGAGGTCGAGGCCGTCCAGCGCCTGGGTCCGGCCGAACGCCTTGCGGAGGCCGGACACCGTGATTGCCTTCGTCATGGTTCTGAACGTACGCTCGTTTCACAAATTTGTGAAGTTAGGAAACCGTATAAAGTTGAGGGAACGTTCCGGGCCGGGGGAGCAGGGGAGAGGATGAGACGGTGAGCGAGCAGGCAGAGCAGCGGGGCCAGAACACCGGGCGGGACGAGGAGGCGGTCTCCCGCTTCGTGGAACGCTTCGCGGCGGAGCTGACCGAGGCGGGCATGCAGCGGATGGCCTCCCGGGTCTTCGCGGCGCTGCTCGCCTCCGACTCCGGCGCCCTCACCTCGGCCGAACTGGCCGAACAGCTGCGGATCAGCCCCGCCGCCGTCTCCGGCGCGGTCCGCTACCTGGTGCAGGTCAGCATGGTCCGCCGCGAGCGCGAACCGGGCACCCGGCGGGACCGCTACCGGCTCTACAACGAGCTCTGGTACGAGACGCTGGGCAACCGCGAGCAGGTGCTGACCCGCTGGGAGGAAGTGCTGCGGGAGGGCGCGAAGACCCTCGGGCCGGACACGCCCGCCGGCGCCAGGGTCGCCGAGACCGTCGAGTTCTTCGAGTTCATGCAGGGCGAGCTGGACGTGCTGCTGGAGCGCTGGCGCGAGCACCGGGCGCAGCGGCTGGCGGAGGACGGCTGAGGCACGGCCGCCTCCCGGCACCGCCCCGGCGTCAGTCGTGCGGCAGCGTCAGCCGCCAGGCGCCCGGCTGCACCGTCCACGTACGGGTCCTGACCGGGCCGCCGACCACCACGTCCGCCCGGTAGCGGAAGTCCGCGCCGGACACGGTCACCGCCCGCGCGCGGGCCCGTACCGGAGGCTCGGCCGCCTGCCAGTGGACGACGATCTCGGCCAGCCCGCTGCCGTCCGCGCCGTCGCCCGGTGTCACCGAGACCCACCGCACCGGCCGGTCCAGGTCCGCGAGCACCACGCCGTCCGCCTCGACCCGCAGCCGGTGGCCGGGCGGGGCCGACCGGTCGCCGCCCGCGGGGCGGACACGGGCGGCCAGCAGCGCCAGGGCGGCGCGGGCCTTACGGAACGGTGCGCGCCACCAGGTGGCGGGCGCGTCCGGGCGGGCGTCGGCCCCCGGCCCCTCCTCCGGCGCCAGGCGCCCGGCCGTCGCGTCCCGCGCCTCCTCGCCCGCCCAGTCCGCCGCGTCCGCCCCGTCCGAGGCTTCGCGGGGTCCCGGCAGGCGCCCACCGGAGCGCTTGCGGCGGCGGGCCTGGTCGCCCTCCTCCGTACCGGACGGGATGTCCAGGCCGCCCAGCACGATGCCGTCACTGTCGTCCGTGAGCAGGTGCAGGCTCTGTTCCGTACCGTCCAGGACCGTGCGCGCCGCGGCGACGGTGTCCGTCGGCACGCCCAGCGCGCGCGACAGCGCCACCGCGCCCGGCGCGCCCACCGGCACGACCGCGAGGGCCACCCCCGCCAGGTCGCGCTCCTTGTGCAGCAACGCCACCGCCCGCAGCAGGGCCCGGTCGTCCCCGATCACCACGGGGCGGCGATGGCCGCGGCGGGCGAGCGCCCGCGCGTACTCCTCGGGGCCGTCCGGGAGGCAGATCTTCGCGGCCGCGCCCGCGCACAGGACGTCCTTGGCGATGCGTACGGATTCCCCGTCCGTTCTGCGGGCGACCGGGTCGATGACCACGAGCAGGGGGCGCCCCCGGACCCCGTCCGGAAAGCAGTGCCCAGATGGCTGCGCCGACACCTCGGTCCTTCCTCAGGTAGCATCTCGGTGCAAGAGCCCCTTGCGCGATTGCGCCAGGGGCTTCGTCTATTCCGGGGCACCGGTTCGACGGCTTCAGCGGTGTCGTACGCATGCGTCCGCACGCATACGGCCTCGCGCACGTTGGACATGCCCCGCCCGGAAGGGGTGTACGCCTGTGCCCGCACTTGTGCTGCTCGGTGCTCAGTGGGGTGATGAGGGCAAGGGAAAGGCCACCGATCTGCTCGGTGGGTCCGTCGACTATGTGGTGCGTTACCAGGGCGGCAACAACGCCGGTCACACGGTTGTCGTAGGCGACCAGAAATATGCGCTGCACCTTCTCCCTTCCGGAATCCTCTCGCCGGGGTGCACCCCGGTCATCGGCAACGGCGTCGTCGTCGACCCGGCGGTCCTGCTCTCCGAGCTGAGCGGACTCAACGAGCGCGGCGTCGACACGTCCAAGCTGCTGATCAGCGGCAACGCGCACCTGATCACGCCGTACAACATCACCGTCGACAAGGTCACGGAACGTTTCCTCGGCAAGCGGAAGATCGGTACGACCGGCCGGGGCATCGGCCCGACCTACGCCGACAAGATCAACCGCACCGGCATCCGCGTCCAGGACCTCTTCGACGAGTCGATCCTGCACCAGAAGGTCGAGGCGGCCCTCGACTTCAAGAACCAGGTGCTGGCCAAGCTCTACAACCACCGCGCGGTGGTCGCCGAGCAGGTCGTCGAGGAGATGCTCAGCTACGCGGACCAGATCCGGGGCTACGTGGCCGACACCACCCTCCTGCTCAACAACGCGATCGACGACGGCAAGGTCGTCCTCTTCGAGGGCGGCCAGGGCACCCTGCTCGACGTGGACCACGGCACCTACCCGTTCGTGACCTCCTCCAACCCGACCGCGGGCGGCGCCTGCACCGGCGCGGGGGTCGGCCCCACGAAGATCAGCCGGGTCATCGGCATCCTCAAGGCCTACACGACCCGGGTCGGCGCCGGTCCGTTCCCGACCGAGCTGTTCGACGCGGACGGCGAGGCGCTGCGCACCATCGGCGGCGAGCGCGGTGTCACCACCGGCCGCGACCGGCGCTGCGGCTGGTTCGACGCGGTCATCGCCCGCTACGCGACCCGCGTGAACGGCCTGACCGACTTCTTCCTCACCAAGCTGGACGTGCTCACCGGCTGGGAGCAGATCCCGGTCTGCGTCGCCTACGAGATCGACGGCAAGCGCGTCGAGGAGCTGCCGTACAGCCAGACCGACTTCCACCACGCGAAGCCGATCTACGAGACGCTGCCGGGCTGGTCCGAGGACATCACCAAGGCCAAGACCTTCGCCGAGCTGCCGAAGAACGCGCAGGCGTACGTCAAGGCGCTGGAGGAGATGTCGGGCGCCCCGATCTCCGCGATCGGCGTCGGCCCGGGCCGGGACGAGACGATCCAGATCAACTCGTTCCTGGACTGACGGCCGAACGGAACCGCCGGTTCCGAGCCGCGTTCCCGCTCCGCTCCGGAGCGGGAACGCGGCTTTCGCGTTTCCGGCGGGCGGTGGGATCAGCTCTTCTTCGTGTACGCCAGCGTCGCCTTGCCGTTGTCGAAGACGCGGCGGAGCTTGCCGTCGGAGTGGATGCGCAGGGTGCTGGGGGAGCCCGGCTGGCAGGCGGTCGCCGGGCCCGCCACCACGGTGGTCGGGCCGAGGCGCAGCGGCGGTCCGGCGTTCATGAGGATGGCCTTGAACTCGCAGTGGAAGGTGGCGCCGTCTGCCTCCATGGCCATGACGGTGTCGCCCGTCTCGCCCTGGGTGAGGGTGAAGCGGTAGGTGGGGCTGCCCTTGACGCTCTTGGACTCCCACTGGCCCAGGAACTTCTGCGGGATGCTCCCGGGCTCCTTGCCGGCCGCCTTGCCGACCTTGCCGTCCGCGGCGGTCACGGTGCCGCCGTCGGCCTTCGCGGGCGTCTCCTCGCCGTCGGGGCTGAACAGGAGGTAGGCGATGCCGATGCCGGCGGTGGCCAGGCCGAGGCCGACGGCGGCGGCCAGGCCGACGAGGCGGGTGCGGCTGGAGCCGCCGCGGCCCGTGCCGCCGCGGCCGGCGGGACCCTTGCGGCGGTGGGCGTGGGCGTGGGAAGCGCCGCCGGAGCGCGGGGGCGGGGCGGCGGCGGAGGCGGCCGAAGAGGGCGCGGGGGGCGGCGGGTACGCGGACCGGGCCGCCTGGACGGTGGTGGGGGCCGACGCGAGAGCCGCGGCGGGCGCGGGGGCGGGGGTGGGGGTCTGCTCCCGGTCCGCGTCGTGGGGGCTCCAGGATCCGCCGCCGTTCTCCCAGGGGCGGCCGGTGGCCTCGTACGCCCCACCGGAAGCCTGGTGGCTCCCGCTGCCTCCGTCGGGGTCCTCGTACGCCCCGTTGGGGTTCTCCGCGTCGAGCAGTTCGACCGCGTGCCGTCCCAGCTCGGCTATCAGCGCGCCCGGCAGCCAGGGCTCGTGCGCGTCGTCGTCGGATCTGGTGTACGCGATGAGCTGGTCCGGCGTCGGGCGCTGCGCCGGGTCCTTGGCCAGACAGGCCGCGACCAGGCTGTGCAGCCCGTACGGCAGCCCGGTCAGGTCGGGCTCCTCCTGGGCGATGCGGTACATCAGCGCGTGCACACCGCTGTCCGACCCGCCGAACGGCAGCCGCCCGGTCGCCGCGAACATCAGCACCGAGCCGAGGCAGAAGACGTCGGTGGCCGGGGTGACCGGCCGGCCGCGCACCTGCTCGGGCGACATGAAGCCGGGCGAGCCGACGGCCTGGTTCGTACGGGTGAGGCCGCCGCCGACGGTCACCGCCTCCAGCGCCCGCGCGATACCGAAGTCGATGACCTTCGGGCCGTCGATGGTGAGCAGGATGTTGGACGGCTTGAGGTCACGGTGCACGATGCCGGCGGCGTGGATGCTGCGCAGCGCGCCCGCCAGACCGCCGGCGAGGATGCGCACGGAGCGCTCGGGCAGCGGCGTACGGCCCTCGGTGATCACCTGCCGGAGCGAGGGGCCCGCGATGTACCCGGTGGCGACCCACGGCGTCTCGGCCTCGGTGTCGGCGTCCAGCACCGGCGCCGTCCACTCGCCGCCGACCCGCCGCGCGGCCTGCACCTCGTGCCGGAACCGGGCCCGGAAGTCGTCCTGGCCCGACAGTTCGGTCTTGACCAGCTTGACGGCGACCGTCCGGCCGCGGTCGGAGCGGGCGAGGTAGACCCGGCCCATGCCGCCCTCGCCCAGCCGCCCCAGCAGCCGGTACGCCCCGATGCGCGGCGGGTCCTGGGGGCCGAGCTGCCCGAGGCGGCCGCGCTCTGCGCGCTCATTCACGTTCCGCTTGCCCTTTCACCTTGTTCGCCCTGTGCTCCCGGACGTTCCCTGCGGGGACGGTGCCGCAGACGCGAACGTTCTGGACGACGCCGCCGGTTTCGGTTCGGTTCCCCGGCGTCCGTACCGGCCGTGGTCGGGCGGAGTGGCGCGTGGTGCGTGGCGGAAGGGGTCGGGCGGCCGGGCGGGCCGGGTGCGGACTTCGGGACGGCGGGCAGGACGCGGGACGGGACCTCAGTAACCGAGGTTATCGAGCGCCCGGGAGAGCCTCTCCACCGCCTCCATGACCGTACGGAACTGCTCGGGTCCGCCCAGCTGTTCGGACAGTTCGGCGGCGAACTCGCCGTGATCCGGGGTGATCCGCTGCAAAGCGGACAGCCCGTCGTCCGTGAGCGCGAGCAACTTGGCGCGCCGGTGGGCGGGGTTGGGCCGGTACTCGGCCAGCCCCTCGGCCACCACCAGGTCCGCGACCCGCTGCACGCTCTGCCGGGTGATGCCCATCGCCCGCGCGATCCCGGCGACCGGCAGCGGCCCGCCCGTCACGGCGCCGAGCACCTGCCACCGGGCGGTGGTCAGCCCGGCCGGGCGGGCCAGCTTCTCCGACACGGCGAGGAACTGGCCGTTGAGACGGAAGACGCCGAGGGCGGTGGCGCTGAGGAGGTCGGGGGCGGGGCCGGGGGTGGGGGCGGGGCCCGCGCCGGTGTCCGGGCCCGCGCCGGTGTCCGGCTCCGGGCGGGTGTCCGGGGCCGCGCCGGTGTCCGGCTCCGGCCCGGTCATGCCGCTCCCTCCGTCGCCTGACTGTCCGTCGCCTGGCCCTCTGCCGCCCGGTCTCCTGTTGCCTGACTGACCGTCGCCCGGCCCTCTGCCGCCCGGTCTCCTGTTGCCTGACTGACCGTCGCCTGGCCCTCCGCCGCCCGGCCTTCCGCCGCCTGACTCCCCGTCGCCTGCTCCTCCGCCGTCTGCCCCGCGGCCATCAGCACGGGGAAGGCGCTCGCGTCCGAGTGGCGGAAGAGGCGGAACCACGCGTCGAGCACGTGCGGTTCCATCACGTCCAGTTCGGCGAGGATCTCCCGGGCGAAGGCGACCGGTTCGGTCGGTCCGGCGGTGATCAGGCCGCGGTCGCGCACCGCGTCCGCGTCGCGGTAGTGCGCGCCGCCCCGGTAGCCGTCCTGTGCGGCGAGGTAGTCGGGGGCGCCGCTGGTGTGCGTACGGCTGTCGAGCAGTCCCTCGCGGGCCAGCCCGGCGGTGGCGCCGCAGATGGCGGCGACCGGTACGTCCGCGTCCAGGAACGCGCGGGCCTTGCGGGCGAACGGGGCGAGGGTCTCGCCCGCGTCCCACAGGCCGGCGCCGGGGAGGACCAGCAGCGCGCTGTCCTCGGGGTCCAGGGCGTCGAGCGCGAGGTCGGGCGTGATCCGCAGCCCGCCCATGGTGGTCACCGGGCGCGCGCCCCCGAGACCGACGGTCACGATGCCGAAGCCGGTCCGGCCGGGGCGGAAGGCGTCGCCCGAGCGCAGGTGGGCCACGGCGGGGCCGTACTCCCAGTCGGCGAGGGTGTCGTAGACGGCGAGGTGGACGGTGGTGCGGGGCCGTGCGGTCGTACGGGTCATGGTGACTCCCCCTGGAGAGCGGGCCGGGTCGCTCGGTGCGCCGCGAAGCCCGATGACAGCATGCTGTCCTAATGACAGAAGACTGTCAATGGGGTGTCCGGGCGTCCGCCGTCCGGGTGGGCCGGGTGCGTTAACCCGCGGAGTGGGGTGGAGTTAACCCGTCCGTTCCTAGCGTCTGACGCGTACCGATCAGCGACCGACAGGAGATGCACCATGGAGACGCTGGGGCAGTTGACCGCCCACCTCGTGCTCGACCTCGCCGCGGTGAGCGTGCTGACGTTCGCCATCTACTACCCGCGCCACAGGCGCCGCGATCTGGTGCCCGCCTACCTGGCGCTGAACGTGGCGCTGTTCGCGGTCGTCTCTGCCCTCGCGCAGGTCGGCGAGGGCGGCACGGCCCTCGGCTTCGGCCTGTTCGGCGTGCTGTCGATCATCCGGCTGCGCTCCGACTCGATCCAGCACGAAGAGGTCGCCTACTACTTCACGACCCTGGTCCTCGGCCTGCTGTGCGGCCTGCCGCACCTGGACTTCGGCATCGCCGCGTCGTTCGCCGTCCTGCTCCTCCTGGTCATGTACGGCGCCGACCACCCGCGCCTGCTGTCGCGCACCTGCCGCACCGTCGTCACCCTCGACGCCGTGCACACCGACAACCGCTCCCTCCACGAGGAACTGGTGCGTCGGCTCGGCGAGCCCCTCAACTGGTCGGTCAAGGAAGTCGACTATGTCCGGGACCTGATGGTGGTGGACGTCCGCTTCCGTCTGCCGGAACCTTTCGGCAGGCCCGCTCGTACCACCTCACAGCGCGGTCACCGCAGCCGGCCCCGCACGATCACCCGTTCCCCCGCGCAACCGCAGCCCCGTCCCCTGTCCGAGGAGACCGTGTGATTCCCGCCGTACGGGCCATCGCCCGCGCCGCCATGGCCGCACGTCCGATAACCCTGTCCGAACTCCAGGCTCGCGCGGAGCTGATGGACCGCATCGACCACAGCTACCTGGTACCGGTCGAGATCTTCGCGGACTTCGCGGCCCGGCTCACCGACCCGCACCGGCCCGGCGGCCCGTTCCAGGCGCTGTGCATCAACGGCCGCCGCTGGTTCGGCTACCACTCCGTCTACTACGACACGCCCGACCTGCGGGCCTTCCACGACCACCGGCAGGGACGGCGGTACCGCTACAAGATCCGCGAGCGGCTGTACGAGGACTCCGGTGAGCGGCAGTTCGAGATCAAGCTCAAAGGGCGGCGCGGCGAGACGGTCAAGCGGCGGCGGCCGCTGCTGCCCGGCGAGGCGACGCTGGGGCGCGGCCCGCGCGGCTTCCTCGCCTCCGTCCTGCACGGCATGTACGGCATCGCCGCGCCCGAGGACCTGGTGCCCTCGCTGGTGACCGACTACCGGCGCGCCACGTTCGTCGCCGACGACCAGCGCATCACCTGCGACGCCGCCCTGGTCTGCCGGGACGCGGGCACCGGGCGCAGCGTACGGGCCGACGGCGGGCTGGTCCTGGTCGAGACCAAGTCCCCGGTCACCGGCCACCTGACGGAGACGGACCGGCTGCTGCACACCTATGGGCTGCGCGCCGCCGAGTTCACCAAGTACTGCGGGGCGCTGGCCGCGCTGCGCTCGGGGCTGACCGCCAATCAGTGGCGGCGGGCGGTGCGGATGGCGTTTCCGGGGGTGGGGAGCGGCGGGGCCGTCGCGGGGGTGCGGGGGTCCGCGGACTGAGGTGCGGCTGACCGCGCCGTCTGGTCGGTTGTGGGCGGGCCGGGCGCCGGCCGCTCGGCTGCCGGCCGCTCGGTGGCCGGCTTTCGGCTGCCGACCGCTCAGCTGTCGACGGTCGCCCAGGCGCGTCCGTCCGGCTCACCCGTCCTGCTGTGCCACCTCCGCCGTGCCGAAGCGGGCCGTGACGCGGGCGCCGCCGCCGGCCGCCGTGCCGCACTCCAGCGAGCCGCCCGACTCCTCCGCGGCCCGGCGCACGATGTCCAGGCCCAGGCCCGTCGAGCCGCCGCCGCTGTGCCCGCGCTCCGGGACGTGCCCCACGGGGAAGCCGGGGCCGTCGTCCTCGACGGTGAGACGGGCGGTGCCGGATCTCGCGCCGGTGCCGGATTCCGTGCCCGTGCCCATGGCGGTGTCCTCGTGGGCGACGGTGACGCGCAGACCGGCGCCGTCCGGGGTGTGGTCGAAGACATTGCCGATCAGGGCGTCGACGGCGGCGGCGAGACCGGCCGGGTCGGCCCGTACGGGGACCGGGCCGCCGGGGGCCGCGAAGGCCAGCTCCCGGCCCTGGTCCTCCGCCAGCGGGCGCCAGAAGTCGGCGCGTTCACGGGCGACGGCGGCCAGGTCCGCGCAGGCGCCCCGCCGCGCGGCGGGGTCCGGGCCCTGGCCCGTACGTACGGTCGCCACCGCGCGCCCGGCCTCGCGCAGCGGCTTGCGCGCCGTACGGATCACCTCGTCGACGCTGCGCTCCAGCGCCGCCACGTCCGCCGCGATCCGCTCCGCCTCCGCCGGGTCGCGCAGCCCCTCGGCGTCCAGGCGCAGCGCGGCGACGGGGGTGCGCAGCCGGTGCGCGAGGTCGGCCGCGTTCTCCCGTTCGGCGGTCAGGAAGGCGTCGATGCGGTCGGCGAGGTGGTTCACCTCGCGCGCCACCGCACGGAGCTCGGGCGGCCCGGAGGGCTCGGCGCGGGCCGTCAGGTCGCCCGCGGCCAGCCGGTCGGCGACCTGGGACAGGCGGCGGGCGGAGCCGACCAGGCGGGCGCCGAGCCGGTCGGCGACCAGCAGCCCGAGCAGCACCAGCGCGGCGCCGATCCCGGCGATCTCCAGTGAGGAGGCCAGCGTGCCCGCGTGGAGCTGGCTCTCCGTGAGGGCGACGAGGGCGACCGCGGTGCCGCCCGCCACGCCCTGGACCGGCACCAGTACGGTCCGGCCCCCGCCCGGCGGCTCGTACGTGAAGGCCCGGCCGTAGCGGGCCAGCCGGACCGCGTCGGTGACGGGCGTGGCGGGCCCCAGCACGGCACCGTCGGCGAGCACGACGGACGTACGGGGCAGGCCCGGGCCGTTGGCGGAGTCGACGATGCCCGCGGCGACCCGGCGTGCGTCCGAGGTCTCGCCGGGACCGGCGCCTTGGACACCGCTCCGGTCTCCGCCACGGGCACCGCCCTGCGCACCGGCCAGCGCCTGGCCGACGCCGGTGGCCAGCGAGTGGGCGCGCGAGGTGGCGTCGGCGGTGGCCCGGTCGGCGGCGTGGCTACGGGTGAGCAGCGCCAGCGGCACCAGCAGGGCCGCGAGCACGAGCGCGGTGGTCGCGGCCGTCAGGAGGAGCAGGCTGCGGCGCATGGTTACGGCCCGGCCGGGCCTGGGACGCCCGGTGCACCCGGCAGGTTCGGTTCGTCCGCCGTACCTGCTCCGTCCGCCGTACCTGCTCCGTCCGCCGTGCCCGTCGTCTCCTCCGGTTCCGGCCTGTCCTCCGGTTCCGGCCCGTCCTCCGGTTCCGGTGCCGCCAGCTTCACCCCCACCGTGCGGATCGTGTGCAGGTAGCGCGGGTGCTGTGCCGTCTCGCCGAGCTTGCGGCGCAGCCACGACAGGTGGACGTCCACCGTCTTGTCCGCGCCGCCCAGCGGCTGCTGCCACACCTCCGCCAGCAGTTCCCGCCGGGAGATCACCTGTCCGGCCCGCTGCGCCAGGTACGCCAGCAGGTCGAACTCCCGGGGCGTGAGGTCCAGCGGCGCGCCGTCGAGGGACACCTCGCGCGCGGCCGTGTCCACGCGTAGGCCGCCGACGCGCAGCGCGGGTTCCGGTTCGGCGGTGCCGAGGCGGCGCAGCACCGCCTTGATACGCGCGTCCAGCTGGGCGGCCCCGAACGGCTTGACGATGTAGTCGTCGGCGCCGTCCCCCAGGGCCGCGACCATGTCCGGCTCCTCGTCGCGCGCGGTGGCCACGATCACCGGTACGTCGCTGACCGCCCGCAGCATCCGCAGCACCTGTGCGCCGTCCACGTCCGGCAGTCCGAGGTCCAGGACGACGAGGTCCGGACGGTCGGTCACGGCGGCGTCCAGGCCGGACATGCCGGTCGCCGCGGTGGCCACGGCGTGGCCGCGGTCGCGCAGGGCGCGCAGCAGCGCACCACGCAGTTGGGGGTCGTCCTCGACGACGAGGAGGTGGGACATACCCGTCACCGTAACCAGCCCCGGCGCCGCCGCGGGAGACGATGCGGGGCGTCTGTGGCGACCGGGCCAGGGGTTTGTCCGGGCCTTAACCGGACGTTAGGAATGGGTGCGGGAGGGTGGCCGGGACGATGGCCGCAGGCCGTGGGGACCTCCGGGGCGCGCGGCATGATGGCAGGAGGGACGCGCGATGGCGTGGCGCAGTGTGGCGGTGACGGCGGCCTGGGTGTGTGTGGTGGCCGGGGCGGGCGCCCTCGGCGCCTGGTCGCTGGCGAGCGCGGACACCGGTGGGCGCAACGACCGGGCGGTGCCGCTGGACGACGGTGCCGTACGGGACAAGCTGGCCGCGGCCCGTGCCGCCGCACCGACTTCGGAGCCCTCCTCGGGTACGCCTTCAGGTTCCCCCTCGGGCGCGCCTTCGGGCGCCTCCGGTAAGCCCTCCGGCCCGGCCGCGACCGGTCCGTCGTCCGGTTCCCCGTCGCCCGGCTCTCCGGCCCGGCCCGTGGCCGGCGGCACGGTCCGCCTGGCCGGCGGCAGCGCCACCGCCGAGTGCCGGGCGGACGGCCGGATCTACCTGACGGTCTGGAGCCCGGCCACCGGCTACCGCGCGGACGACGTGCGGCGCGGACCGGCCGCCACCGCCGCGATCGAGTTCGAGCCGCTCGACGACCACGCCGGGAACGACCACGCGTACACGCTGCGCTGCGCGGCGGACGGCCGCCCGCAGGCCGCACCGGCTCCGGAAGACGATGACGACGACTGAGTCCTCCTCTTGAGCCACCGGGGTCCCGTCTCAACCCACCCGGGGTCCCGTCTTGAGTCACCGCGGCCTCGTCCTGAGCCACCGGGGCCTCGTCCTGAGCCACCGGGGCCGCTTCGAGCCACCGCGGGGCCCGCCCTGAACCACGGCTCGCCCTGGAGCTTCCCACAGCCCCACCGACACACTGTCCGCGCCCGTGGTGAGCGCCATACACAGTGTCGGTCCCTGCGGCGGCACGCCGATCCCTAGGCTGAGGGCGTCCGCCGTACCGTGTCCCCGGGCGGGCCCGAGCGATCCGAGGTAGTGACCGTGACCACGACGCAACCCGACCCGGCAGCCGGCGCGGCGGTGCACGCCGCCGACCGCGCGCACGTCTTCCACTCCTGGTCCGCGCAGGGCCTGATCGACCCGCTGCCGGTCGCCGGCGCCGAGGGCTCGTACTTCTGGGACTACGCGGGCAACCGCTACCTGGACTTCTCGTCCCAGCTGGTCAACACCAACATCGGCCACCAGCACCCGAAGGTCGTCGCCGCGATCCAGGAGCAGGCCGGAAAGCTGTGCACGCTCGCGCCGGGCTTCGCCGTGGACGTGCGCGCCGAGGCCGCCCGGCTGATCGCCGAGCGCACCCCGGGCGACCTCGACAAGATCTTCTTCACCAACGGCGGCGCGGAGGCCGTGGAGAACGCGGTCCGCATGGCCCGGCTGCACACCGGCCGCGCCAAGGTGCTCTCCGCCTACCGCTCGTACCACGGCGCCACCGCCGCCGCGATCAACCTGACCGGCGACCCGCGCCGCTGGCCCTCCGACACCGCCTCGGCCGGTGTCGTGCATTTCTGGGGCCCGTTCCCGTACCGCTCGCCCTTCCACGCGGAGAACGAGGCCCAGGAGTGCGAGCGCGCCCTCGCGCACCTGGAGGACACGATCGCCTTCGAGGGCCCGCAGTCCATCGCCGCGATCATCCTGGAGACCGTCCCCGGCACCGCCGGGATCATGGTGCCCCCGCCCGGCTACCTGGCCGGCGTCCGGGAGATCTGCGACCGGTACGGCATCGTCCTCATCCTGGACGAGGTCATGGCGGGCTTCGGCCGTACGGGGCACTGGTTCGCCGCCGACCACTTCGGCGTCACGCCGGACCTGCTGACCTTCGCCAAGGGCGTGAACTCCGGCTATGTACCGCTGGGCGGTGTCGCCATCTCCGCCGAGATCGCCGCCACCTTCGACCAGCGCCCCTACCCGGGCGGTCTGACCTACTCCGGGCACCCGCTGGCCTGCGCCTCCGCCGTCGCCACGATCAACGCGATGGCCGAGGAGAAGATCGTGGAGAACGCCGCGGAGATCGGCGAGAAGGTCATCGGCCCGGGGCTGCGCGCCCTCGCGGAGCGGCACCCGTCGGTCGGCGAGGTGCGCGGACTGGGCGTCTTCTGGGCGCTGGAGCTGGTCAAGGACAAGGAGACGCGCGAGCCGCTGGTCCCGTACAACGCGTCGGGCGCCGCCAACGCCCCGATGGCGGAGTTCGCGGCGGCCTGCAAGCGCGGCGGCCTGTGGCCCTTCGTGAACATGAACCGCACCCACGTCGTCCCGCCCTGCACCGTCACCGAGGCCGAGGTCAAGGAGGGCCTGGCCGCCCTGGACGCGGCGCTGGCGGTGGCGGACGCGCACACCGCCTGAGCCGGAGCCCGTACCCGGGCCCTGTGTACGGGGCCGCGACCGGCCCCGTACACAGGCGCCACCGTCGCCCCGCCCGTCCCCCTCGCCTATCGTGAAGGCCAGGGCCGCTCTCCTCGCACGCGGTCATACGCACCAGCCGGCCCACGAGGCCGCCGAAGGAGACGGACACGATGCCCGCCGGCCCAGGCAGCGGAGTCATACGGCGCAACACCCTGCGCCAGCAGATCGCCGACGCGCTGCGCGACGAGGTGCTGGCCGGGCGGCTGCCCTGCGGACACCAGTTCACGGTCAAGGAGATCGCCGAACAGTACGGGGTGTCCGCCACACCCGTGCGCGAAGCCCTGCTCGACCTGTGCGCCCAGGGCCTCCTGGACGTCGAGCAGCACCGCGGCTTCAGGGTGCACGCCTTCACGGCCACCGACTACCGGGCCATGGTCGAGGCCCGGACCCTGATCGTCGAGGGCATCTTCCGCACCCGCGCCGAGCGCGCGCTGAGCACCATGCCCCCCGCCGTGCTGATGTCCGTCAGGCGTCGCGCCGAAGAGGCGGAACGGGCTGCCCGGGCGGGTGACTTGGACGTACTGATCGGGTACGACCTGCGCTTCTGGCGTGAGCTGGGCAGCCTGGTGGGTAACCCGTACATCAGTGACTTCCTGGACCGGGTACGGGTGCAGAGCTGGGTCTTCGCGGTGCCGCTGCTGCGCCGCGCCACGGATCTGCGCGGCCGGCTGTGGCACGGCCACCGGGACCTGGTCAGCGCCGTCGTCCGGCACGATCTGGCCGAGGCGCAGCGGTTGGTGCGCGAATACAACGAGCACTCCCTCGCCCTCGTCGACGGCGCCTGCTAGCACTACCCTGTCCGTCCGCCCCCCACCCGACCGGAAGCGAGCTCATACGTGGCATGTGACCTGTGGCTGGTCCCCCTTGTCGATGTGCTGTGCCACAGCCCCGACAACCCCTTCTCCGAAGAGATCGCCGCCTACGACAAGGCCCTCACGGAAGCGGGACTGCCGCCCGTCCCCGTCTTCAGCTACATGCCCGGCCTGTCCGGGGACGTCGCCCCGGTCGCGGGCTTCGACTACGACGCGCTGCACTTCCTGCGGCGCGCCTACCTGCTGCGGATCTGCGGGCTGGAAGTGACGCCGGTGGACGAACTGGGCGGGGACTACGAGCAGTTGCTGGAGATGTTCGAGACCACGGCCCAGGAGTCGCACCTGGTGTGGCACTACGACCACGCCGGGGCGTACGTGCCGGTCGACTTCCCGCACCCGCTGGCCACCGAAGAACTCCTGGAGGGCGGGGGGCCGCTGGGCTCCGCCCACGGCCTGCTGCGCGATCTCGAACTCGTCGCGCCGTCCATCGGTATCGATCCGGCCAATCCGCCGGCCGCGCCCGAAGCGCCGTCCCGGCCCACCTCCCTGGAGGAGCGGGTGAGCGGGGCGCTCCTGGACGACAGTCCGTTCGCGCGGGAGCGGCACGTGTGGCTGGGGCTGCACGCGGCGGCCACGCGCAGCCTGGGCCAGGGGTCGATGATCGTCTTCAGCTGAGGGCGGCCGGACGCGCCTGACGGAGACGCGCTCGGCGGGGGACGCGCCTGGCGGTGGTCGCGGGCGGCGGGGGACGCGCCCGGCGGGGCGCGCGGGACCGCGCCGAGCGGGCGCGCGAGCGGGCGTGCGAGAGGCGCGGGTGGACGCGCGTGTGGGCGTACGAGGGGTGCGCGTCCGGGCGCGCCCCTCAGCGCGGCGGCTCGGGGGGCCGCTGCCGTGGCATGTTCGGGCGGGTGCCCGGCGGGAGAGTGATCCGGCCGGGCGGTGGGCCGCCGGGGTCCGGCCGCTGCCCCCACTGCGCCGTCGCGCGGGCGGCGGGCGGCAGCGGGCCCGGCCGGAACTGCGACATCCAGTCGGCGGTCTCGGCGCGCACCAGCTCCGCGATGTCCTCGTTGAAGCGGCGCAGCACGCCCAGACAGCGCTCGGCCGCCTCGCCGGCGGTGCCCTCGGTCGGGCCGAGGACCTCGCGTACGTTCTCCGACGCCCAGTCGAACTGGAGCGTATCCAGGCGCCGTTGCACCGCCTGCGCGGTCGCCACGTCCCGCATCCAGCCGGCCGTCACCCCGAAGAACCGGTCGCTGCCGACGCACACCGCCGCCACCAGCAGTGCCAGGTACCCCCACTTCGCGCCGCCGGGGGCCACCCCGGTGAGATCCAGCAGCGGCAGCAGGCCGCCGACCGCGACACCGGCGGCGGCGCCCAGCCGCAGCGCCCGCGCGCCGCGCCGCTTGGCCACCCGGTCGCGCAGATACCAGGACGCGGCCTGGAGGGCGCCCGCCTCGACCCAGTGGTACAGCTCGTCGAGGCGCTCAGCCGGTTCGCCCCAGTCCCCGAGCGGGAAGGCGCGGCCTCCCAGATCGCGGCGACCGTCGCCGCCCGGCCCGCGCTCCTCCCGAGGGGGCCCCTCGGGCTGCATCTCCGGCTGACTCACCCGTGCACTCCCTCAAGCAGATACGTGCGATGCGCGCGGTACGTACGAAACGGCCGGTGCGCACCCTCCTTCCTACCGCCGAACGGTTGGCCTCGCCCCCAAGATCGCTTTATTTCCGCCCGGAAGTGGTGCTGCGTCAGGTATAGGGTCATGCCCCCTCTCACTCGAAAGAGTTGCCACTGCCCGGCCTCGACCGGTTTCCACGGCTTCCGTCCGTCTCGTCCCCCGCCCGCCCCGGCCCGGCCGCCGCCCCTGTCCGCGCCGTCGGTCCGGGCCCGTACCGGGGCCGCGGGGGCGCCGGACCTGGCCCGCGCCCGCGGCGACTAGGCTGCCCATGTGAAGGTCCTCGTCATCGGCGGCGGCGCCCGCGAACACGCCCTGTGCCGCTCACTGTCCCTCGACCCCGACGTCACCGCGCTGCACTGCGCCCCCGGCAACGCCGGCATCGCGGAGGTGGCCGAGCTGCACACCGTCGACGCCCTCGACGGCGCCGCCGTGGCCGGCCTGGCGCGGCGCCTGGAAGCGGACCTGGTGGTGGTCGGCCCCGAAGCGCCCCTGGTCGCCGGAGTCGCCGACGCCGTCCGCGAGCAGGGCATCCCGGTTTTCGGGCCGTCCGCGCGGGCGGCCGAACTGGAGGGCTCCAAGGCGTTCGCCAAGGACGTGATGGCCGCCGCCGGGGTGCCCACCGCCCGCAGCTACCTGTGCACCACCCCCGAGGAGATCGACGAGGCGCTGGACGCGTTCGGCGCCCCGTACGTGGTCAAGGACGACGGCCTGGCGGCCGGCAAGGGCGTCGTCGTCACCGAGGACGTCGAGGCGGCCCGCGCGCACGCGCTGGCCTGTGACCGCGTGGTGATCGAGGAGTTCCTCGACGGCCCGGAGGTCTCCCTGTTCGCGGTCACCGACGGCGAGACCGTCGTGCCGCTCCAGCCCGCCCAGGACTTCAAGCGCGCCCACGACGCCGACCAGGGCCCGAACACCGGCGGCATGGGCGCGTACAGCCCGCTGCCGTGGGCCGACCCCAAGCTGGTCGACGAGGTCATGCGGACCGTGCTCCAGCCGACCGTCGACGAGCTGCGCCGCCGTGGCACGCCGTTCTCCGGGCTGCTGTACGCGGGGCTGGCGATCACCTCGCGCGGCGTGCGCGTCATCGAGTTCAACGCGCGCTTCGGCGACCCGGAGACCCAGGTCGTGCTGGCCCGCCTGCGTACGCCGCTGTCCGCGCTGCTGCGCGCCGCCGCCACGGGCACGCTCGCGTCGCTGCCGCCGCTGCGCTGGAGCGACGACGCGGCGGTGACGGTCGTCGTCGCCGCGCACAACTACCCGGGTACGCCGCGTACCGGCGACCCGATCGGCGGTCTGACCGAGGTCGCGGAGAAGGACGCCCCCGGCGCGTACGTCCTGCACGCGGGGACGAAGAGGGACGCCGCCACCGGCGAGGTCGTCAGCGCGGGCGGCCGGGTGCTGTCCGTGACGGCCGTCGGCGGTGACCTGAAGGCGGCCCGGGAGCGCGCCTACCGTGCGGTCGGCCGGCTCACGCTGGACGGCTCGCACCACCGTACGGACATCGCGGCCCGGGCGGCGGGGGAGAGCTGAGAGGCGCTGGCCTGGGGGTGGCGCGGCCCTGACGCGTGTCCGATGTGTCCCGGGGCCGGCCCGAAGGCGCCCGTCGCGCACCGTTGGTCCGTGCCCTGAGGGCGTGCGCCGCGCGTCCCTGGCCTGCGCCGGAGCGTCCCGGCCCGGTGACCCGGCGCCCTCCGGCGGTTCCCGGGGCGCCCGTGGCCGCGCCCGTCCCGCCCGTTGCGCCCCGGTCCCGGCCGCCCCGGAGGATTTTGGCCGGGATGGGGCTCCCGGCTTTACCCAAAGCCATTCCATCGAGTGACCGCGCCGCCATCCGGCTGACGGGGCGGGATGCCCCAACTAGGGTTCCCCGCATGCGTCGTGTGGCGCCCGTGCCGCCCGTCGGCACGGCCGTCGCGGCGGCGTCCGGCAAGTGGCTCACCGGCATTGCGGTGTCAGTGGCCGGTGCCACAGTGGTGGAGAGTGAGCAACGCCGTCGGAGCCGTCCGCGACCCCGGCACCGTTGCCCCGCTCTTGTCGTCCCGTGTTCTCTTCGTCCCGTTGATCAGGGCAGCAGGGGGTGTACAGGCTGGTGGCAGGTCCGGAAGCAGGAGCAGAGGCGGCGCGCGCCCGCGCGCTCGCGGTGCTGCGGATCCGCGGCGCGGCGCTGGGCGTGGCCCTGGTGCCCGCGGCGGTGGCCGTGGTGCTGCTCGTCGGCGGACTGACCGGCCGCATCGGCCGCGCCGATCCCGTCACGAGCTCCACCGGCTGGGACACGGCGCGCTGGGTGGTCACCGCCCTCGCGCTGGTCGTCCTGCTGCTGGCGGCGCTGGTGACGACCGTCGTCGTGCGGGCCCGGCCCGCGCTGAGCCCGTCCGTCCCCATAGCGGAGGAGTCCGCCCCCGACCTGTACCGCCTGGTGCGGGACCTGGCCGACCGCCTGGAGGTGCCCGCCCCGTCCGCGATAGCCCTGACGCCGGACTGCGACAGCTGGCTGGAGGACCGTACGCACCGCGCGCACGGTCCGCCGCGCGGCAAGGCGGCGGGCGGCGGGCGCGCCGGAGCGCGTGGGGGCGCGCGCGCCGTGCAGGCGCCGGTCCTGGTGATCGGCTCGCCGTTCATGTGGTGGATGCGGGTCGCCGAACTGCGGGCGCTGCTGGCGCCCGTCGTGGCCGGGACCGGCCCGTCCGCCAATCCGGACATAGCCGCGGCCCGCCGCTTCGTCCGCGGCCTGGACGCCGCGGTGGCGGTCTCCGCGCGCGCCAAGAACCCCTTGGGCGCGCCGGCGTCCGCGTTCGTCGGCTGGGTCGCGCGCCTGCTGCTCCGGGCCTGTCGTGAGCACGCCATGGAGATGGAGCGCTGTGTCGCCGCCGCCGCCTCCGAGCGCGCGCAGAACGTGGACTACGGCCTGCGGATCGTCGCCCAGGAGCAGGTCGGCCTGGCGTACGCGGGCTGGGACCGGCTGCTGACCCGGGTCGCGCTGCCCGCCTGGCGCCTGGGCCGCTGGCCCTCCCGGCTGGACGCCGGCGTGGTGTCCGCGCTCACCGAACTGTCCCGGCGCGACCGTCTGGCCGAAGGTTTCACCTCGCGCCTGGGCGAGCGCCCCGCGTGCGACCTCCTGGAGGAGCCCGGCGCCGTGGACCGCGCCGCCTCCCTCCTCGCCGCCCGCCTCTTCCACGGCGGCCCGGCCGAGCCGGGGCCGGACTGGTCCCCGGTCGGCTGGCAGCAGTATCCGGAGGAGGTCGTGGACCGCAAATGGCGTTTGGAGGCGGCACGACTCCACCGCGTCCTGGACGCTCTCCCGCCGATTGCGGGCGGCGGCGGCCCCGGGCGCGAGGAGCCCGGCGGCTCGGCGGGGCCGGGCGCTGCGGGGGCCGCGGAGGGGCTGGTCACGGCGGGCGGTGCGGCGGACCCGGAGGGCCCGGCCGTCGCGTACGGTCCGGCGGTCCCGGAGGGGCCGGTCGCCGGTGAGCCCTCGCCCGGCCCGGAGAGCTCCGGGCCCACGCTGGTACGGGTCATCGAGCGCCTGGTGTCCGACGAGCGGGCGGGCGATCTCGTCGCCGCGCGGCTCGGTGCCGAGCAGGCGCGCGAGGAGCGCGCGGAGGCGGCGCGCCAGGCCGCCCGCGAGCCGGTGGCCGACGGCCCGGACGCCGGGGTGGCCTGGGGCGACGGGCTCGCGGACGGGCTGCCGCTGTTCCCGATGCAGCCCCCGCGCACGGGCCGCGAACTGCTCGCCGACCATGTGACCGCGATGGTCTGCTGCGCCGCCGTGGACACCGCCGGAGCCGCCCCCGGCCTGGACTGGCTGGACGGCCCGATCCTGCTCGTCGACGGCGTACGCCGCTCGGACCTGGGCCACCCGGTGCTCCGGCTCGTCGACGACGGTGACGCCGGACCGCTCGTCGACTGGCTCGGCGAGGTCGGGGTACGGCCCGAGAAGCCGGTCCGGCTCGTATGAGGGGCGCCGACGGCGCGCGCGGGGCGTACGGGGGCGCATTCGGGGGCATGAAGAAGCCGAGTGCGCCTGTTGTGTGCGTCCGCTCCGTATCACCCGCACGACCGGGCTGAACGTTCCCCTCCCGTGCGTCGTTCATGGCCGGAACCCTCGCGAATTCACGACGAAGGGTGACGGAGCAAGTGCGTAATGTGATGTGCTGGAAGCGGCCCCGGTCGTTCAATCGAGCACGAAATCTGAGTGCCGCGGCGGCCTGCTCAGTCGGCGGGGGGACGCAGGGAGGGGAGTCGAAGTGGGGACGGAGCAGATCCGGCGCTGGGAGTCGGGAGCGCTTGCGCACGCGGTCACGGATCCGTTCGGCCAGGGCCCGCTGCCCTGGCTGCGCGGCAGCGAGAACTACTTCGACTCCGGTCAGGTGGTCCCCTGGTACGTGGACCCGGCGGTCGCCCCCGGCGAGAAGCGCCTGCCCTCGCCCCGCTCCAGTGCCGGCCCCCGTACCGCCGACGACGTGCGCCAGCAGATCAAGGGCTTCGTCAGCACCGGCGCGGTGGCCCCCGGCGAGGCCATCGACTTCCGGGTCTCGGTCGACCCGCCCCAGCCCTTCAGCATCGACATCTACCGCATCGGCCACTACGCGGGCACCGGCGCCGCCAAGATCACCACGAGTCCGCGGCTGGCCGGCATCGTGCAGCCCGCGCCGCTCGCCGCCGACCGCACGGTCTCCTGCCACCACTGGTGGCTGTCCTGGCGCCTCCAGGTCCCCGCGTACTGGAAACTGGGCGCCTACGTGGCCGTCCTGACCACCGCCGACGGCCACCGCAGCCACGTCCCCTTCACGGTCCGCGACACCCACCCCGCCGACCTCCTGCTGCTCCTGCCCGACATCACCTGGCAGGCGTACAACCTCTACCCGGAGGACGGGCGCACCGGCGCCAGCCTGTACCACGCCTGGGACGCGGACGGTTCGCTGCTCGGCGAGCCCGACGCCGCCACCACCGTCTCCTTCGACCGCCCGTACGCGGGCGCGGGCCTGCCGCTCCACGTGGGCCACGCCTACGACTTCATCCGCTGGGCCGAGCGCTACGGCTACGACCTCGCGTACGCCGACGCCCGCGATCTGCACGCCGGTCTGGTCGACCCGTCCCGCTACCGCGGCCTGGTCTTCCCCGGCCACGACGAGTACTGGTCCCAGCCCATGCGCCGGACCGCCGAGCTGGCCCGCGACAGCGGCACCTCGCTCGTCTTCCTGTCCGCCAACACCATGTACTGGCAGGTCGAACTGGCCCCCTCGCCCGCCGGCCCGGACTCCCTGCTCAGCTGCCGCAAACGCCAGGGTCCCGGCAAGCCCGCCCTGTGGCGCGAGGCCGGCGACCCGGAGCAGCTGCTGATGGGCATCCAGTACGCCGGCCGGGTGCCGGAGCCCGCGCCCCTGGTCGTCCGCAACGCCGACCACTGGATGTGGGAGGCCACCGGCGCCCACGAGGGCGACGAGCTGCCCGGCCTGGTCGCCGGTGAGGCCGACCGGTACTTCCCCCGTACGGCCCTGCCGGAGCACAGCCACCGCATCCTGCTGGCGCACTCCCCGTACGAGGACAGCGAGGGCGCCCGCCGCCATCAGGAGACCTCGCTCTACCGCGCCCTCAGCGGGGCCCTGGTGTTCGCCTCCGGCACCTTCGCCTGGTCCCCGGCCCTGGACCGCCCCGGCCATGTGGACGAGCGCATCCAGCGCGCCACGGCCAACCTGCTCGACCGCATCTGCAAGCGGGACTGAGGCACCGGGGGAGGGCTAGCGCCCCGCCATCGGTCCGAGTTCCCGCGCCAGCGCCACCGTCAGCGCCCGGAAGATCCGTACCTCCGGGTTCGGGTCGCCGGTCCGCGTCGCGAGCACGCTGTGCGCGTACGGCGCGTCCAGCACCGGCACGTACACCGTCCCGGGCCACGGGTAGTAGCGGGCGAAGGACTTCAGCCCGGAGCCCGCGCCGCGGCCCGCCGCGACGCTGGTCAGCACGTCGTGCGGGGTCAGCGCGCAGTCCGGGGCGCGGCGCTCGCCCGCGTCGAAGTACAGGTAGTCGGTGAACGGCCGCGGCGTGTGCCGGGGCAGCCGCAGGTACGGCAGGTCGATGACGTCCGCGACCCGTACACCCGTCGCCGCGGCGTCCGCGAGCGGCGAGGCCGCCGGGACCGCGACGATCCGCTGCTCGGTGGTCAGGATGTCCACCTCGATGCCCTCGCCCCGGATCGCGGGCCGTACGAACGCGACGTCCACCCGGTCCTCGCGCAGCGCGCTGCAGTGCTCCGTGAAGGTGAGCTGGACCAGCTTCAGCGGGACCTCCGGGCGGGCCCGGCGGAAGGCGTTCACGGCCGCCGGTGTCACCTCGGCCGAACCGTGCCCCATCACCCCGACCCGCAGCCCGCGCGCCGCCCGGGACGAGGCCGCCGACGCGCGCTCCGCGGCCTCGGTCACGTCCTCCACGGCGGCGTTCGCGGCGGCCAGCAGCGTACGGGCGTGGGAGGCCAGCCGCTGCCCGGCGGCGGTCGGCCGTACGGGGCCGTTGCCGCGGTCCAGCAGCCGGGCGCCGAGCTCGCGCTCCAGCTGCTGCACGTGCTGGGTGACCGCGGCCGGCGACAGGAAGAGCCGGGACGCGGCCCGCCCGAAATGTGCTTCCTCGACCACCGCCAGGAAGGAAGACAGCCGTCGCAGGTCCATACGTGCCACGATAAATCGCACGCGGGTCCGGTTCCGGGGGCCGTTCACGATTCCTGAACGGAGGCGGCGCCGACGCCCTCCGGCCTCGTACAACGGCCTCCATGAGCACGTCGTCCGCCGATCGCCGCACCACTGCCGCCGCCCCCGCCCCCGCCCCCGCCGCTCGCCGCGCGGACGGACCCGGCGCCCTGGCCGCCCCCGCACCGCCGCGCACCGCGCCCGGTGCGCCCGGCCCCGCCGCCGGTGGTTCCGCCCGGCCCCGCCACTGGCTGCGCGCGGGCTGGATGATGACGGCCTCCGGCTGGAGCGCCAACCAGTTCTCCGCCCTGCTCGGCGCCTACCGCGGCGACCTGGGCCTGACCACGGCCACCACCACCGCCCTCTTCGCGGTGTACGTGCTCGGACTGATCCCGGGGCTGCTGCTGGGCGGCCCGCTGGCCGACCGGCGCGGCCGGCGCCCCGTGGTCTTCACCGCGCTCGCCACGGCGGCCGTGGCGACCTGCCTCCTGATGGCGGGCCCGGCCGCCGCCTGGCTGCTGTGGCCGGGCCGCTTCCTGACCGGCCTCGGCGCGGGCGCCCTGCTCACCGCGGGCAGCGTCTGGATCAAGGAACTGTCGTCCGCCCCGCACGACCCGGACACCGCCCCCGGCCCGGCGGCCCGCCGCTCCGGCCTCTTCCTCTCCGCCGGGTTCGCCTCCGGCGGGCTGGCCGCCGCGCTGATCGCCCAGTGGGCGCCGTACCCGATGATCACGGCGTATGTGCCGCACCTGGTGCTGTCGGCGGTGGCGGCGGTGGCCGCGGGCCGGGCGCCCGAGACGGTCCGGACCGGGACCGCGCACCGTCCGGCCGCCCACGAGGCGCGCCCGGTCGTACATGATCACGCGGCGCAAGGGGCCGGTGCAGCGTCCTTCCGGCGCCTGGTCGCCCCGGTGGCCCCCTGGGTCTTCGCCGCGCCGACCCTCGCTTTCGTGACCCTTCCGGGGCTCGTCGGCGCGCGCCTGGACGGCTGGCAGACGGTGTACGCGGGTGTCGCCACCGCCGTGACCCCCGGCGCCGGGCTGCTGGTAGCGCCGCTCGCCCGCCGGCTCGCCGCCCGGCACCGCCTGGCCACCGCCGTCACCGGCCTGGCCGCCGTCGCGCTCGGTCTCCTGACCGGCGCCGTCGCCGTCACGGCCGTACAGCCCGCCGTCGCCCTGGGGGCCGCGGTGCTGCTCGGCGCCGGATACGGGCTGTGCGTGGCGTACGGCCTGACCGAGGTCGCCGCGCTCGCGCCGCCGCACCGGCTGGCCCGGCTCACCGCCCGCTTCTGGACCCTCGCCTACCTGGGCTTCTTCGCCCCGTACGGCGTCACCCTGCTCGGCGCGCTCTGGTCCCCGCAGGTCATCCTCGCCGCCGCGGCGCTGCTGGCCGTCCTCACTCTTGGGGCGGTCGTCCGCGCGGCGCATCGCGTCCGGGGCTGAGCGGATCCGACCAGATCCGACCGGGCCAGGCCGGGGCAGACTGAATCAAGCCCAGTCCGACCGTGGTGTCCGGCCGGGGGCCGTACCGGACGCCGGTCCCGCACATGCGGCCTCCCGCGACCCTGGGACGCCGTCCCGTCCCCGCATACGGGAGAATCGGACCGACGCCTGGATCAACCTACGCGGAGGCAGCGTGTCCGGTTTCGTAGAAAAGCCCGAGGCAGTGGAGGTCCCGGGGCTCACCCACCTCCACACCGGCAAGGTGCGCGACCTCTACCAGAACGCCGCCGGCGACCTGGTCATGGTGGCGAGCGACCGCATCTCGGCTTTCGACTGGGTGCTGCCCACCGAGATCCCGGACAAGGGGCGGGTGCTCACCCAGCTCTCGCTGTGGTGGTTCGACCAGCTGGCCGATCTCATCCCCAACCACGTGCTGTCCACGGAGCTGCCGCCCGGCGCCCCGGCCGACTGGGAAGGCCGTACGACGGTCTGCAAGTCGCTGGCGATGATCCCGGTGGAGTGCGTCGCCCGCGGCTATCTCACGGGCTCCGGCCTCGTCGAGTACCAGCAGACCCGTACGGTCTGCGGGCTGGCGCTGCCGGAGGGCCTGACCGACGGCTCGGAACTGCCTGCCGCGATCTTCACCCCCGCCACCAAGGCCGCCGTCGGCGAGCACGACGAGAACGTCGCGTACGAGGAGGTCGCCCGCCAGATCGGCGCCGAGACCGCCGCCCAGCTGCGGCAGGCCACCCTCGCCGTGTACGGGCGGGCCCGCGGCATCGCCCGCGAGCGCGGCATCGTCCTGGCGGACACCAAGTTCGAGTTCGGCTTCGACGGCGCGCGGCAGCTGACGCTGGCGGACGAGGTCCTCACCCCGGACTCGTCCCGCTTCTGGCCCGCGGACACCTGGGAGCCGGGCCGGGCCCAGCCCTCCTTCGACAAGCAGTACGTCCGCGACTGGCTCACCTCCCCGGCCTCCGGCTGGGACCGGAAGAGCGAACAGCCGCCCCCGCCCCTGCCCCGGGAAACCGTCGACCGCACGCGCGCCAAGTACATCGAGGCGTACGAGCGGCTCACGGGGACGAGCTGGGAGTAGCGGCGCCGCGGGGCCGGCGGCAGCGGTGTGGGGCCGGGCGTCCCGGCCCCACGGGCGCGGGCCCGGCCCCTCCCGCGCCCCGCACGAAGAAGGCCCCGGTCACGAGGACCGGGGCCTTTTCCCTGAGCGGACGACGAGGCTCGAACTCGCGACCTCAACCTTGGCAAGGTTGCGCTCTACCAACTGAGCTACGTCCGCCTGCCCCGCGCTCAGCGGCGCGGTGCGGGCTCCACTATAGCCAACCTCGCGCGCGGGCGATGCGCGCTGCCGCGTGACGGTTCTCGGCGGAGAGCTTCGCGGTGGCCGAGGAGAGGTAGTTGCGCACCGTCCCCGGCGACAGCGCGGCCCGCTCCGCGATCTCCGCGACGGGCGCGCCGTTCTCCGCGTACTCCAGTACCTCCGCCTCCCGTACGGTCAGCGGCGAGTCCCCGGCGCTGATGGCGTCGGCCGCCAACTCCGGGTCCACGTAACGGTTTCCGGCGTGCACCGAGCGGATGATCTCGGCCAGCCGCTGTGCCGAGACGGTCTTCGGCACGAACCCCCGCACCCCCGCCTCCAGGGCCCGCTTCAGATGGCCGGGCCGCCCGTGACTGGTCACGATCATGGTCCGGCAGCCGGGCAGCCGACTGCGCAGGGATGTGGCCACCGCCACACCGTCCGCCCCCGGCATCTGAAGATCCAGTACGGCCACGTCGGGCCGGTGGGCCAGCGCCATCGCCAGCGCCTCCGGCCCCGACCCGGCCTCGGCCACCACCTGGAGATCGTCTTCCAGGGCGAGGAGCGCGGCCAGCGCCCCCCGGATCAGGTGCTCGTCGTCGGCGAGGAGGACGCGCAGGGGGGCCGGGGACTCCGGCGGAGCCGCCGTCGGGGCCTCCGCCGGCCGGTGGCCGGGTGCTGACGCGGCGTGCTCGGATTGCCGGCCGAGCCCCGGCGTGCTCTGCTCGCGGTGCCCGCCGGCCCCCGGTGCGGCGACTTCGCGGTGCCCGTCGGCCCCCGGCGCTGCGTCCTCAAGGTGCCCGCCGGGCCCGGCCCCGGTCGGCTCCGCCTGCTGACCGGGCCCCGCCGTCGATGGGGGCATCCACACCGGTTCGGACATCCGCCCCGGCTGCTCCGCCCGCTGCGCCTCCGCCATGATCTCCGCTTCTCCCACGTCGCTCTCGTCCCGCCGGCCGGGCGTCCGGCCGCCGCCATACGGGCCGTCGCGGCCCGCCCGGCATCACCCGCCGCCGGCAGGTGCCCCCACAGGGCCTGCGCGGCCTCCTAGGCCCGAGCAGGCCGTCCGGCCTCCTACGCCCGAGCAGGCCGTCCGCTCGCGGCGATCCCGGGCGCGTCCCCCTCCACCACCTGATCCTCCTCCAGCGGGACGTGGGCCCGTAGCCAGAACCGTCCGTCGGGGCGGGGGCCGACGAGCAACGTGCCGTCCAGGGCGGCGAGGCGTTCCCGCAGGCCGGCGATGCCGCTGCCGGCGCTCCGCCGGACCGCTTCCGGTACGACGCCGTCGTTCTCCATCGTGAAGACCACCGCCGGTGCGGGCCGGGCCGCCGGGTCCCCGGCTGCCGCCCGTACCGGCTGCGCGCCGCGCGTCCGGCCGCCGCCGGGCGCGCCGTCGGACGTCACCCGCAGCGTCAGCCAGCACGTGGACGCGTTCGCGTGGCGCAGCACGTTCGTGGTGCCTTCCCGTACGACCCAGGCCAGGACCGACTGCACCTGCTGCGGCAGCCCGGCACTGTCCTCCTGATCCATCAGGCACTGCACCCCGGCCGCCTGGAGCACCGCCCGCGCCCCGGCCAGCTCCACGTCCAGGTCCGCCTCCCGGTAGGCGCGGACCACGTCCCGCACCTCCCGCTGGGAGTCCTGGGCCAGCTGCTGCACCTCCGCCATCTGGTCGGCGGCCTCCGGCCGGCCCTTGTGCGCCAGCCGCACCGCCAGCTCGCTCTTGAGCGCGATCACGGCGAGGTTCCGGCCGACGACATCGTGCATGTCCCGCGCGAACCGCAGCCGCTCCTCGGCGACGGCGAGCCGTGCCTGCGCGCCCTTGGCCTCGTCCAGCTCCCGCATCGCGGCGAGGATCCAGCCCCAACTGCGGCACGACAGCGCGGCGAAGAGAGCGGAGAAGGCGAGGGTGATCGGCAGTCCCGCCAAGAACACGAGCGGGACGCCCGCGAGGCCCATCGCCGTCATGGTCAGCGCCGTGACGACGACGTACACCAGCGCCTGCCAGCGCTTCTTGATCACGAGGGAGAGCAGGCAGCTGACCGGCAGGCTGGGGAACAGCATCAGCGTGGACCAGACCTGAGCGTTCGCCGGCAGCTTCGCGGTCGCGACCAGGACCGTGACCGAGGCCACCGACGCGGCCGCCAGGCCCGCCGACGCGGCGATCAGCCGCCACGGCGCGGGAGTGCCGTACACGTAGTGCGAGAGCCCGCGCCGCACGCCGGGGACGTAGACACCGCACTGCACCAGCCCCAGCACCATGACCGGAACCGTCGGGACCACGGAAACGTGTGCCGAGGACGTCGTGGCGACGAGTGGCCCGACCAGCCAGCCGATGAGCATCAGCCACGGCATCAGATACAGCGTCCACCGTGCCCACAGAAACACCTGCGCGACCCTGCCCCGCCCCCGCAATCTGCGCAGCTGCTCGTGGAACACCGGTTCCACACCCCCGTCGTCCTCAGTGCCGTACACCGTCAGTGCCGTGGCTCCCAGCGGAACCACCGACGTACAGCAAACACCGCGATACCGGCCCAGACCAACGCGATGACCAGCCGCTTCAGCGTATCGATGAGGTCGCCCTCGCCGAGCCAGCCGTCCCGTACCAGACCCATCACCGGCGACAGGGGCAGCAGTTCCAGGACCGCGGCAACCCGGTCGGGGAAGATCTCCAGCGGTGCGACCATGCCGGAGCAGGCCATGGAGACGAAGACGAACGGCAGCGTGGTCAGCGAGGCCGCCTCGGCGCTCTTGGTGATGGCCGTGGAGGCCGCGGCCATCGCGACCACGATCACCATGCCGAGGAGCACCCCCAGCAGCAACAGGTGCGGGGCCCGGGGCAGATCCACCTTCAGGGCCAGTCCGCCGCAGATCACCAGCAGGACGCACTGCGCCAGTCCGATGAGCACCGTCGGCAGGGCCGTCCCCACCAAGATCTCCCGGTCCGTCAGCTCGCCGCAGCGCAGCCGCTTGAGCACCAGTTCCTCGCGCCGCGTGACCAGCGCGCCGGTGACCGTGCCGTACACCGCGAAGATCAGCACGAAGCCGATGGTCCCCGGCAGCAGGGCCGTGCCGACCGACAGGCCGCTCTTCTCCAGCGGCATCTCGGCGACCGCCCGGTGCATGGCGAAGGCCATGATCAGGGGCATCAGCAGGGCCATGAACAAGGTGGTCTTGTTACGGCCCAGCAGGGTCAGTTCCGCACGGGCCAGGGCCGTCAGCCGGTCGCGCGCGCCCGTACGGGCGGCCGCCGCGGGCCTCGTCTCGATGTCGGTGGCGCTCACTTGTCCTCCAAACCCTTGGCGATCCGGAGGAACGCCTCCTCCAGTGACGCCGAGCGGGCGTCCAGCCCTTGAAGTGCGATGCCCTTGTCCCGTGCCCACAGCAGCACGCCGGTCGCGGCCCGCTGCAGGTCGGAGGTGAACAGCCGGACCGTGCGGCCCACCGTCTCGTGTCCGTCGACGCCCAGTTCCGGGAACGGCGGCAGATCGCCGGCCAGCAGGCCGTCGGGCAGCTCGAAGGAGATCTGCGCGGGATGGCTGGCCACCACCTCCGCGACGGTTCCGGTCGTGGCTATCCGGCCCCGGTGCATGATCGCGAGGCGGTCGGCCAGTCCCTCGGCCTCTTCCAGGTAGTGGGTGGTCAGCACGACGGTCGTGCCCTCCGCCCGCAGCTCCCGTATCAACTCCCAGGTCCTGTGGCGGGCTTCGGTGTCCAGGCCGGTGGTCGGCTCGTCGAGGAACAGCACCTCGGGCCGCCCCAGCGTCGCCATGGCCAGGTCCAGCCGCCGCCGCTCACCGCCGGAGAGCATCTTGATCCGGACGTCCCGGCGCCCGGTCAGCCCGACCATCTCCAGCGCCTCGTCGACCGGCCGGGCGCCGCTGGTGGTGCCCGCCCACATCCGTACGGCCTCGGCCGCCGTCAGGTCCGAGGGGAAGCCGCCCTCCTGGAGCATCATGCCGACCCGCGGCCGGATCCGGGCCCGCTCCGCATACGGGTCGTGGCCCAGCACGCGGACCTTGCCGCCGGTCGGCGCGGCCAGTCCTTCGAGCAGCTCGACGGTGGAGGTCTTGCCCGCCCCGTTGGTCCCGAGGAGGGCGAACAGCTCGCCGCGGGCGACGGAGAAATCTATGCCCCGCACCGCCTCGTAGCCCGCGCCGCCCTTCTTGTTCTTGCGGCTGCCCTCGGACGGCCCGTACCGCCTGCGCAGGCCCGTGACGTCAATCACGTTCGCGCCGAAGTTCCCGTTGTTCATGCGTCAAGGCTCCCGCCCGGATCCGGCCCGGGGCAGTGCGGCTTGTCATCAGCCCAGATGACAAATGTCAGGTGGGGGCGGGGAGGGGGCCCTCCTTGGGGCGGGAGGTGGCGCGAACGCACGCGAAAGACCCCGGTCGCGATAACCGGGGTCTTTTCCCTGAGCGGACGACGAGGCTCGAACTCGCGACCTCAACCTTGGCAAGGTTGCGCTCTACCAACTGAGCTACGTCCGCAGGCATCCGACCGGCTTTCACCGGGCGGCGCGACAGCTACTCTACCTGATCCACAAGACCGGTCGGTACTGTCAGAGCGGGTGACAGGGATCGCACACTGCGCCTCCCCCTTGGAAAGGGGGCGCTCTACTACTGAGCTACACCCGCATGACCACCATCCACCGGGCCCGAAGATCCGGTCGATGCTGTCAGAGCGGGTGACAGGGATTGCACACTGCGCCTCCCTCTTGGAAAGAGGGCGCTCTACTACTGAGCTACACCCGCGTGACTCCTCGGGATTCGGCCTTTCGGCCTCGCCCCTCGGCGTGCTCCAGACTCTAGCTGATCAACAGGGGTGCCGCGCAACTCGGCTGCCGGGCCGTGGATACCGGCCCGCCGCCACGCCGCCCCACCACCGTCCGGCCGCCACTCCGCCGCCGTCCGGTCGCCGCCCCGTCGTCGTCCGCCCGGCGTCCGGCCGTCGGCCCGTGGCCGGGCGCCGGGCGGACCGGGGGTCAGCTGTTGGCGGCGTCGAAGGCCTCATAGACCTTCTTCGGGATCCGGCCGCGCGGGGGCACGTCCATCTGGTGGGAGCGGGCCCAGGCGCGCACCGCGGCGGGGTCCGGCGTCACGGAGGTGTGGTGGTACGCCTTGCCGGACTTCGACCGCTTGCGGCCGGCCTCCACGAACGGGGCGAGGACGCCGCGCAGTTTCTTCGCATTGGCGGGATTGAGGTCGATCTCGTACCACTTACCGTCCAAACCGAAGGTGACCGTCTCTGCGGCTTCTCCGCCTTCGATGTCATCGGAGAGCGTGACTACTACGCGCTGCGCCACGGATATCGGTCCTTTCGAGCAGCAATCCCGTCCTGACATGGGGGGATGCTGCAGATCCGGCTGATTGGGATCAATGCATTTTCATTTGTACAGCGACAGGCATTGCAAGGTGAAGCCCATTTAATTTCCTCAGCGTGTCCCTCCGCAATGCGGACCCCGGGTCTTTTCTGAGATTTTCCCCACCGCTCACCGGAGCCGATGCCGCAACGTGATCACACCGTCACGATATCTATGCGCGTAGATTTTCGAACACGGTACTGTGAGGGCACCGCCTTACGCACCACACCATCGGGAGTGCCAGTGGCACGCGTCGTAGTCGACGTCATGCTCAAGCCGGAGATCCTCGACCCGCAGGGCCAGGCGGTGCAGCGTGCACTGCCACGCCTGGGATTCGAGGGGATCCGCGACGTCCGTCAGGGCAAGCGTTTCGAACTTGAGGTGGAGGGCCCGGTCGACGACGCCGCCCTCGCCCGTATCCACGAGATGGCCGAGACCTTCCTCGCGAACACGGTCATCGAAGACTTCACCGTCCATGTAGAAGACCGGGCCGGATCATGACCCACCCGTCGCCCGCCACCACCCCGGCCGGAGGCCCTTCGGGCCGCAGTAACACTCGCATCGGGGTCATCACCTTCCCCGGCACGCTCGACGACCGCGACACCCAGCGCGCCGTCCGGCTCGCCGGGGCCGAGGCGGTGCCGCTGTGGCACCGTGACAAGGACCTGAAGCAGGTCGACGCCGTGGTGCTGCCCGGCGGTTTCTCCTACGGCGACTACCTGCGGGCGGGCGCCATCTCGCGCTTCTCGCCGGTGATGGAGACCGTGATCGAACAGGCCAGGGCCGGGCTGCCGGTGCTGGGCATCTGCAACGGCTTCCAGGTCCTGACCGAGACCCACCTGCTGCCCGGCGCCATGCTGCGCAACGAGAGCCTCCACTTCGTCTGCCGTGACCAGAAGCTGCGGGTGGAGAACGCCGGCACCGCCTGGACCACCGACTACACGGCCGGCCAGGAGATCTCCGTACCGCTGAAGAACATCGACGGCCGGTACGTCGCCGACGAGCGCACGCTCGACATGCTGGAGGCCGAGGGCCGGGTCGCCTTCCGCTACCTGACCGGGGGCGACACCGCCGACGGCTACGGCAACCCCAACGGCTCGCTGCGCGACATCGCCGGCATCACCAACGAGGCGGGCAACGTCGTCGGCCTCATGCCGCATCCCGAGCACGCCGTCGAGCCGCTGATCGGCACCGGCCGGACGGACGGGCTCGGATTCTTCACCTCGATCCTGAAGAAATTGGTCAACGCATGACGCTCGACACGGTCAAGCACGCAGCCGAGACGCCGGACACCGACCAGCCGTGGGCCGAACTCGGCCTGAAGCAGGACGAGTACGAGCGCGTCCGCGAGATCCTGGGCCGCCGTCCCACCGGTGCGGAACTCGCGATGTACTCGGTGATGTGGTCGGAGCACTGCTCGTACAAGAGCAGCAAGGTCCATCTGCGACAGTTCGGGCAGAAGGTGCCCGAGAACGACGCGATGCTCGTGGGCATCGGCGAGAACGCCGGTGTCGTGGACGTGGGCCAGGGCTTCGCGGTCACCTTCAAGGTCGAGTCGCACAACCACCCCTCCTACGTCGAGCCGTACCAGGGCGCCGCCACCGGCGTCGGCGGGATCGTGCGCGACATCATCGCCATGGGCGCCCGCCCGGTCGCGGTGGTGGACCCGCTGCGCTTCGGCGCCGCCGACCACCCCGACACCAAGCGCGTCCTGCCGGGCGTGGTCGCGGGCATCGGCGGCTACGGCAACTGCCTGGGCCTGCCCAACATCGGCGGCGAGGTCGTCTTCGACGCCTGCTACCAGGGCAACCCGCTGGTCAACGCCGGTGCCATCGGCGTGATGCGGCACGAGGACATCCACCTGGCCAAGGCCTCCGGCGCGGGCAACAAGGTCATCCTCTACGGGGCCCGGACCGGCGGCGACGGCATCGGCGGCGCCTCCATCCTGGCCTCGGAGACCTTCGACGACGCAAAGCCGAGCAAGCGGCCCGCCGTCCAGGTCGGCGACCCCTTCCAGGAGAAGCTGCTCATCGAGTGCACCCTGGAGGCGTTCGCCGAGAAGCTGGTCGTCGGCATCCAGGACCTCGGCGCGGCCGGCCTGTCCTGCGCCACCAGCGAGCTGGCGTCCAACGGCTCCGGCGGCATGCGCGTGGAGCTGGACGACGTACCGCTGCGCGACTCGACGCTCTCGCCCGAGGAGATCCTCATGAGCGAGTCGCAGGAGCGCATGTGCGCCGTCGTGGAGCCGGACAAGGTCGAGCGGTTCCTGGCGATCTGCGAGAAGTGGGACGTCACCGCCACCGTCATCGGTGAGGTCACCGACGGCGACCGGCTGGAGATCTTCTGGCACGGCGAGAAGATCGTCGACGTCGACCCGAAGACGGTCGCGCACGAGGGCCCGGTCTACGAGCGGCCGTACGCCCGCCCCGCGTGGCAGGACGCGCTCCAGGCCGACGACGCGAACAAGCTGGCGCGCCCGGCGAACGGCGCGGAGCTGCGCGAGCAGGTCCTCAAGCTGGTCGGCTCGCCCAACCAGGCGTCCAAGTCCTGGATCACCAGCCAGTACGACCACTTCGTGCAGGGCAACACGGTGCTGGCGCAGCCGGAGGACGCCGGCATGATCCGCATCGACGCGGCCTCCGGCCTGGGCGTGGCCATCGCCACCGACGGCAACGGCCGGTACGCCAAGCTGGATCCGTACCACGGTGCGCAGCTGGCGCTGGCCGAGTCCTACCGCAACGTCGCGGCCACCGGTGCCAAGCCGCTGGCGGTCTCCGACTGCCTGAACTTCGGCTCGCCGGAGGACCCGGCGGTGATGTGGCAGTTCGCCGAGGCCGTCCGCGGCCTGGCCGACGGGTGCCTGGAGCTGGGCACGCCGGTCACCGGCGGCAACGTCTCGCTGTACAACCAGACCGGCGAGGCCGCCATCCACCCGACTCCCGTCGTCGCGGTCCTCGGTGTGATCGATGACGTGCGGCGCCGCACCCCGGTCGCGTTCGCCGACGAGGGCCACCTCATCTACCTCCTCGGTGACACCGAGGAGGAGCTGGGCGGGTCGGCCTGGTCGCAGGTCGTCCACGATCACCTGGGCGGCCTGCCGCCGAAGGTGGACCTGGGGCGGGAGAAGCTGCTGGCCGAGATCCTGATCTCGGCCTCCCGCGACGGCATGATCGACGCCGCGCACGACCTGTCCGACGGCGGTCTGGTGCAGGCGCTGGTCGAGTCGTGCCTCAAGGGCGGCAAGGGCGCCCGCATCGTCGTCCCGGACGGGCAGGACCCCTTCGTCCTGCTGTTCTCCGAGTCGGCGGGCCGCGCCATCGTCGCGGTGCCGCGCAGCGAGGAGCTGCGGTTCACCGACATGTGCGGCGCGCGGGGCCTGCCGGCCACCCGCATCGGCGTCATCGACGGCGACGCACTCGACGTCCAGGACCAGTTCACCATCTCGCTGAGCGACCTCAGGGAAGCTCACGAGGCGGCGATCCCGGCGCTGTTCGGCTGAGTCCGGCCGGCTCCGGTCGGGCCTGGTCTGGTCTGGCCGGTCCGGTCGTGTGGTGGTCCGTCCCTTCCCGGGGGCGGGCCACCGCGCCGTCGGGCGGCCGTACGGGCTTCCGCTCGGCGCCTGTCGGCGCATCTGCCCCCGGCGCGTCAGTCCCCGGCGCCTCAGCCCGTATGCGCAGCGCCAGGAGCAGCGCCAGCGCCAGCACCCCCGCCGAGCAGAGGAAGACCACTCCTGTGGACGCGCTGAAGGCGTCCACGGCCCGGGCGTGGGCCTCGCCCTTCAGGGTCGGTATGGCGCTGGTGGAGCCGCCGGGGCCGCGGTCGGCGTAGACGCGGGCGAGCACCGTACCGAAGAAGGCCGTGCCCAGGGAGCTGCCGAGGGTCTGGAAGAAGCGGACGCCGGTCGTCGCCACGCCGAGCTGGTGGCGCGGCGCGGACTGCTGCACCAGCACGATCAGTTGTCCCAGCGTCTGGCCGAACCCGGCGCCGAGCAGGAGGAGTTCGGCCCGTACGGCCCACAGCCCGGTGTCGGCGTCACTGGCCGAGAGCAGCAGGGTGGCCACGGCGGCGCAGGCCGTACCGCTGATCACGGACGCCTTCTCCGGCCGGCCGCGGGCGGCGAGCCTGCCCGTCAGCAGGCCCGAGCCGGCTATGCCGAGCGCTACCGGGATCATGAAGAGGCTCGCGGCGGTGGGGGCGATGCCGCGGGCCAGCTGGAGATAGATCATCACGTAGACCAGCGAGCCCATCATGGCCACGCCGATCAGGCCCTGTACGGCGAAGCCGATACGCAGGGCGGGGATGCGGAACATCGTCAGCGGGAGCAGCGGCTCGGCCGCGGTGGCCTGCCGCCACAGGAACAGGGCGAGCAGCGCCACGGCCCCGCCCGACAGGCCGAGGATCACCGGTGAGCCCCAGCCGTGGTCCCGGCCGCCCCACTCCGTCACCAGGAGCAGTGCGGTGGAGAACGCCGCTGCCAGCGCCGCGCCGAGGAAGTCGATGCGGTGCCGCTCGCCGTGGTGCGGGAGTCTGAGGACGAGCGCGGAGGTGATGAGCACGGCGATGCCGACCGGCAGGTTGACGTAGAAGATCCAGCGCCAGTCCGCGTGGTCGGCGAGCAGACCGCCGACCACCGGTCCCAGGGCCATGCCGGCCCCCGCGACCAGCCCGCCTGCCCCGGCGCCCTTCCGCCCGCCCTTCCGGCCCGCCCCCTTGAGCTGGGCGATGACGACCATGGTGACGCTCATCAGCCCGCCGCCGCCCAGCCCCTGCACCGCGCGGAAGGCGATGAGCTGCTCCATCGACTGGGCGGCCCCGCACAGCGCCGAGCCCAGCAGGAAGGTGGCGACGGCCCCGAGGAAGACGTTCTTGGCGCCCAGGGAGTCGCAGAGTTTTCCGTACAGGGGCAGCGCCGCGGTGGCGGCCAGCGAGAACGCGCTGATGAGCCAAGGGATGCGGTCGACGCCGTGCAGCGGGTCCAGCTCGCGGGCGATCGGGACCGTCGCGGCCGAGACGATGTTCGTGTCGAGGACGGCGAGCAGCATCGTCGCGAGGCAGACGGCCAGGCCGACGCGGAGCCGGGCCGGTGTCATACCGCCGGGCACGGCGGGGGAGGACGGCCCGCCCGGCGCGGCTCCCGCCACGCGTCCCGCGGCACCGGCCGGTCCCGCTCTGCCGGCCGCACCGGCCGTGCCCGCCCCGCGAGTTGGGGCCGTACCGCCCTCGGCAGCCGAGCCGCCCGAGGAAGTTGGCGAAGAAGTGGTGGAAGTGGTCATGGCAGCACCATGCCCGCGAAGCGTGGACCGAGTCAATGTTTAGCCCGGTATTATTTTTTGCCCTGGTACAGTAGGGTCCATGGACGAGGAGATGGGGCTGCGCGAGCGGAAGAAACTGCAGACCGAGCGGCGCGTATGGCGGACCGCCGTCGAACTGTTCCTGGAGCGGGGCTTCGAGAAGGTCTCCGTGCAGCAGATCGCCGATGCCGCGGATGTCTCCAAGATGACCGTCTTCAACTACTACGGCTCCAAGGAGGACCTGGTCCTCAAGCCGATGGAGCACCACGCCGGGGACGCGGCCCGGGCCGTCCGCGACCGCGGGCGGGGCGAGTCCGCCGTCGAGGCGGTCTGCCGCCAGTTCGTCGAGATGCTGGAGCGGCGGGATCCGTCCGTCGGCCTGTGCGACCAGGCGGAGGTGCTCAGCATCCGCCGGCTGATCGTGGAGACCCCCGCCCTGCTGCTTCGCGCGTACGCCAACCGGCTGCACGGCCTCCAGCAGCTCGCCGAGGTGCTGGAGGAGGAGGCCGGCGGCGACCGGGTGGACGCCCAGGTCGCCGCGGGCCAGTTGATGGCCGCCCGCAACGCGCTCATCAACGAGAACCACCGCAGGCTGCTGGCCGGTGAGTCCGCGGACGCCGTGTATCCGGACGCGGTCGCCGCCGCGCACCGCGCCTTCGAGCTGGTGGGGCGCGGTTTGGGGGACTACGCCGCGCGCTCCGCCGAGTAGCCTCGACGCCATGCCCAGTGCCAGCAGGCCCTCCGGCCGGTCCCGCGCCCGCAGTTACGACTCCGCCAAGACCCGCGCCGCGGTCGTCGCGCAGTTCGGTCATGTACGCGTCGCCGTGGAGCGGCTGACCCCCGAGCAGTTCGCGCTGCCCACCCGCCTCGGCGACTGGACGGTCCGCGAACTGGTCGCCCATCTGGCCATGGCCGTCGAGCAGGTCCCGGCAGCCCTGGCGAAGCCCGCGCCGCCCGCCCAGGAGGTCACCCTCGCCTCCTGGCCGTCCGCGACCCGCGCGCTGGCCGGGAAGGTCGACGAGATCGCCCGCGCGACGGCGGCCGAGGCCGCACCGGCGGACCTCATGGACCGCGCCGCGGCCCGCTACGCCGAAGCCGTCCCCATGGCCTCCGACGACCGGCTGCTGGCCGCCCGGATCGGCGCCATGCGGCTGGCCGACTTCCTGGTGGTCCGCTGCGTCGAACTGGTCGTGCACACCGACGACCTGGCCGCCGCCACCGGTCTGGAGATCCCGTACGACCGCCAGGCCCTGGCCACCGCCACCCGGCTGCTCGCCGACGCCCTCGCGGCCAAGGCGCCGGGCGGCTCGGTCGAGGTCCGGGTGCCGCCGTTCGCCGTCGTCCAGTGCGTCGAGGGCCCCCGGCACACCAGGGGCACACCGCCGAACGTCGTGGAAACCGACCCGCTCACCTGGCTGCGCCTGGCCACCGGCCGTACGACCTGGCCGACGGCGGTCGGGGAAGCGGCGGTGAGCGCCAGCGGCGAACGGGCCGACCTGGCACCGTACTTGCCCCTTATGGGCTGATTGCGGCCGGTGGCCGGGAGGGCGGCGCGGCGCCCGTCGGCGGCCCTCCCGCGCGGTGGGCGAGCGCTGCGAGGCCGGGCCGATACGTCCAGAAATCGTCAGAAGTGCTCACCTGGACGTCATGCACGCAAACGCGAGTGGCGCATCTCACCTCGCGCCCTTGCGGAAGGACATACGGCACCGGACGGAGCGGAGGTGGCGCACGCTGGCGGCGGACCCGAAACGGCCGGGCCCCGGGTACGGAGAGCGTGGCCACGAGCCCTCCGCGAAGCGCGGTCCGGCCCGTGAGCGGACGCTCACGCCCGGCAATCCTCCGCCCGGACCAGGGCTCCCGGCGCCCGCTCCGGTTCGATCCCCGGTTCGGATGAATCGCGGACCTGCCCTAGACTCGGTGTCGTGCCACGTGGTGACGGACGACTCAGCCACGACCTGCTCCCCGGCGAGAAGGGCCCCCAGGACGCATGCGGCGTCTTCGGTGTCTGGGCTCCGGGTGAAGAGGTCGCCAAACTCACCTATTTCGGGCTGTATGCCCTGCAACACCGCGGACAGGAGTCCGCGGGCATCGCAGTGAGCAACGGCTCCCAGATCCTGGTCTTCAAGGACATGGGCCTGGTTTCCCAGGTCTTCGACGAAACCTCCCTCGGCTCCCTCCAGGGCCACATCGCCGTGGGCCACGCCCGCTACTCCACCACCGGCGCCTCGGTGTGGGAGAACGCCCAGCCGACCTTCCGCGCCACCGCGCACGGCTCGATCGCCCTGGGGCACAACGGCAACCTGGTCAACACCGCCGAACTGGCCGAGATGGTCGCCGCGCTCCCCCGGGAGAACGGCCGCGCGACCCAGGTGGCGGCGACCAACGACACCGACCTGGTCACGGCCCTGCTGGCCGGCCAGGTGGACGACGACGGCAAGCCGCTGACCGTGGAGGAGGCCGCGCCGCGCGTCCTGCCCAAGGTCATGGGCGCCTTCTCGCTGTGCTTCATGGACGAGCACACGCTGTACGCGGCCCGCGACCCGCAGGGCATCCGCCCGCTGGTCCTCGGCCGCCTGGAGCGCGGCTGGGTGGTCGCCTCCGAGACGGCCGCCCTGGACATCTGCGGCGCCAGCTTCATCCGCGAGATCGAGCCCGGCGAGATGATCGCCATAGACGAGAACGGCCTGCGCAGCTCCCGCTTCGCCGAGGCCAAGCCCAAGGGCTGTGTCTTCGAGTACGTCTACCTGGCGCGCCCGGACACCGACATCGCGGGCCGCAACGTGTACCTCTCCCGGGTGGAGATGGGCCGCAAGCTGGCCGCCGAGGCCCCCGCCGACGCCGACCTCGTCATAGCGACGCCGGAGTCCGGCACCCCGGCCGCGGTCGGCTACGCGGAGGCCAGCGGCATCCCGTACGGCGTCGGCCTGGTCAAGAACTCCTACGTCGGCCGGACCTTCATCCAGCCCTCGCAGACCATCCGCCAGCTCGGCATCCGCCTCAAGCTCAACCCGCTCAAGGAAGTCATCCGCGGCAAGCGCCTGGTGGTCGTCGACGACTCGATCGTCCGCGGCAACACCCAGCGCGCCCTGGTCCGCATGCTCCGCGAGGCCGGTGCCGCCGAGGTCCACATCCGGATCTCCTCGCCGCCGATCAAGTGGCCGTGCTTCTACGGCATCGACTTCGCCACCCGCGCCGAGCTGATCGCCAACGGGCTGACCGTGGACGAGATCGGCACCTCGCTGGGCGCCGACTCCCTGGCGTACATCTCGATCGACGGCATGATCGAGTCGACGACGATCGCCAAGCCGAACCTGTGCCGCGCCTGCTTCGACGGCCAGTACCCGATCGAGCTGCCCGACCCGGAGCTGCTGGGCAAGCACCTCCTGGAGTCGGAGACCGCGGGCCAGTCCAAGCCGGACCTGGACGGCGTCGAGACGCTGACGGCCGGGGTCGGCGGCGCCGACGCGCTGCGCCGCCCGTAGAGCTCGTACCCACCGACAGGAAAGATCTCAACGCCATGTCTGCCGAGTCTTTTGAGCGTGCCCCGCACGCGGGCACCAGCGCCAGCTACGCAGCAGCGGGCGTGGACATCGAAGCGGGCGACCGCGCCGTCGACCTGATGAAGCAGTGGGTCAAGAAGGCCACCCGGCCCGAGGTCGTCGGCGGCCTCGGCGGGTTCGCCGGCCTCTTCGACGCCTCCGCCCTCAAGAGGTACGAGCGGCCGCTGCTCGCCTCGGCCACCGACGGCGTCGGCACCAAGGTCGACATCGCCCGCCGGATGGGCGTCTACGACACCATCGGCCACGACCTGGTCGGCATGGTCGTCGACGACCTGGTCGTCTGCGGTGCCGAGCCGCTGTTCATGACCGACTACATCTGCGTCGGCAAGGTCTACCCGGAGCGGGTCGCGGCGATCGTCAAGGGCATCGCCGAGGGCTGCGTCCTGGCCGGCTGCGCGCTGGTCGGCGGGGAGACCGCAGAGCACCCGGGGCTGCTCGGGGCGGACGACTTCGATGTGGCGGGTGCCGGTACGGGCGTCGTCGAGGCGGACCGGGTGCTGGGCGCGGATCGTATCCGTACGGGTGACGTCGTCCTCGCGATGGCGTCCTCCGGGCTTCACTCGAACGGGTACTCACTCGTTCGCCACGTGCTGTTCGACCGGGCCGGGATGTCCCTGGACCAGCGGGTCGAGGAGCTCGGCCGCACCGTCGGCGAGGAGCTGCTGGAGCCCACGAAGATCTACTCGCTGGACTGCCTGGCGCTGACCCGCACCACCGAGGTGCACGCCTTCTCGCACATCACCGGCGGCGGCCTGGCCAACAACCTGGCCCGCGTCATCCCGGACCACCTGCACGCCACGGTCGACCGGTCCACCTGGACGCCGGGCGCGGTCTTCGACCTGGTCGGCAAGGCCGGCGAGGTGGAGCGGCTGGAGCTGGAGAAGACCCTGAACATGGGCGTCGGCATGATCGCCGTCGTGCCGCAGGAGTCGGTGGACGTGGCGCTGACCACCCTCGCGGACCGCGGTGTGGACGCCTGGGTCAGCGGTGAGATCGTCGAGCGCGGCGCGCACACCGACGCCGTGACCCTGACCGGTGACCACCCTGCCTGAGCCGGCCGTCAGGGCAGCACAGAACCCGGTCCGAGGTCACCGCCCCGGACCGGGTCCGTGGAAATGCTGTGCACACCGTGCACGCACGACTCAGGAGACGTCGTACGTCAGGCGCGACGACGCTGCTGGGACGAGTTGCCCTCGTCCTCGTCATCGTCGTCTCGGTTGTAAAGGTCGGCGTACCGCGCGTACGGGTCGTCGTCCTCGTCATCCTCGAACGGCTCGCCGTTCGGCGGCTGCTGCTGTGCCGGCTGTTGCGGCGATGCACCCAGCTCTTCGGCCAGGCGTGAGAGATCAGTCCCACCGCTGTTGTACTTCAGCTGGCGGGCGACCTTCGTCTGCTTGGCCTTGGCCCGGCCGCGCCCCATGGCTCGACCCCCTCAACGACGGGGCTCGACGGCCCCAGAGTCTTGACACGCGTTCATGATTCAGAGCGGACTCTCGACGGAGAGACCGGCCCGTAGGGCTTTAACGGTACCTGCTTCCGCGGCCATACGGTACGTCGCCCGCACCACCGACCGCTCGGCACGACCGGCGGGACGCCCCGTCCCCGCTGGTCAGCTGCGATTTTAACCTGTTCGCTCCGGCGACCCGCCGACGGGTGGTGAGGGATGTCTCCTTCACCACCCGTGATCCCTTACGCAGCGCTCAGAGATCGTTACGCGAACGCCCCGGCTCCGCTTCCTCCACCCTCCGTGACGCTGCCCGGCACGGTCCGTGACCGGTGCAGCGTTCGCGGGGGCATGGGAGCCGTCCCGGGACCGCCCGACAGCATGATCGGATCGCGATTGGCTTCGGTCGGACCCGAGCATTGGTGGGCATTGGCGGTCAGAATCGGTCGTCATCGCTCACTCGACCGGCCGAAAAAATGGCCTGAACTCGTCGGTCCGGGCCGACGGGCGCTGCCGTCCGCCGGCCCGGTGCCGGGGTCAGGACCGGCGGGCGTCCGCCATGCGCTGCTCGGCCAGCCGGTCCGCCGCGGCGGCCGGCGGAATGCCGTCCTCCTTCGCACGAGCGAATATCGCCAGCGTGGTGTCGAAGATCTTTGCCGCCTTGGTCTTGCACCGGTCGAAATCGAAACCGTGCAGCTCATCGGCGACCTGGATCACGCCGCCGGCGTTCACCACGTAGTCCGGCGCGTAGAGGATGCCACGGTCGGCGAGGTCCTTCTCGACGCCCGGGTGCGCCAGCTGGTTGTTGGCCGCGCCGCACACCACCTTCGCGGTCAGCACGGGCACCGTCTCGTCGTTCAGGGCGCCGCCGAGGGCGCACGGCGCGTACAGGTCCAGGCCCTCCGTACGGATCAGCGCACCGGTGTCCGCGGCCACGGTGACCTGCGGGTGCCGGGAGCGGACGCGCTCGATCGACTCGGCGCGCACATCGGTGATCACGACCTCCGCGCCGTCCTGGAGGAGGTGTTCGACGAGGTGGTGGCCCACCTTGCCGACGCCCGCGACGCCGACTTTGCGGCCGCGCAGCGTCGGGTCGCCCCACAGGTGCTGCGCGGAGGCGCGCATTCCCTGGAAGACACCGAAGGCGGTCAGGACCGAGGAGTCGCCGGCGCCGCCGTTCTCGGGGGAGCGGCCGGTGGTCCACTTGTTCGTACGGGCGACGACGTCCATGTCCGCGACGTAGGTGCCGACGTCGCACGCGGTCACGTAGCGGCCCCCGAGGGACGCCACGAACCGGCCGTAGGCGAGCAGGAGTTCCTCAGTCTTGATCAGCTCAGGGTCGCCGATGATCACGGCCTTGCCGCCGCCGTGGTCGAGACCGGCGAGGGCGTTCTTGTACGACATGCCGCGGGAGAGGTTCAGGGCGTCCAGCACGGCCTCGTCCTCGGAGGCGTACGCGTGGAAGCGGGTGCCGCCGAGGGCCGGGCCCAGGGCGGTGTCGTGGATGGCGATGACGGCCCGCAGACCGCTGGCGCGGTCCTGGCACAGGACGACTTGCTCGTGGCCACCCTGCTCGGAACGGAACAGGGTGTGCAGGACGCCGCCGTCGGCGCTGACGGCTGAGGCTCCCCCCTGCACCGGGTGCTCGGGGGAGGGACGTACGTCGGTCACGGTGGTGACTCCCATAGTCGCGGTGGACGCCCTCCGGTGGCTCCGTAGTGCTTGTGGCAGGGGGAGGGCGGGAGGGCCGGTCGGGAAGAGAGTAAGACCTGGAGGGGGAGCTGATCGGTGCAGTGCGGAGGATCACCCTCTCCTGGGGGACGGGCGTGGGACGATTTGCCGTACCTCGGGCCGGGCGGCGTGAGCCAACTCCCGGCACTTTGCACCTCTTTGCCATTCTTTGCTGTTGTTTCGGTGGGCGGCATCGTGAAGGAATCGAAGGAGCGGGCGTGGCCCTGGCGTCGTCGGTGATGGTCCCGTACGCGGCATATCTACGGGTCTACGAGCCGCTGGCAGCGTTCCCAGAACCGGAGCGCTCCTACTGGGCGCGCTACGCCCGGCGCGCCGAGACCCCTACGGTTCAGGACGAACTTCGGCGGTCTCTGGCCGATTTGCTGCCCACTCCGCCCGTTCCGGTGCCGGTTCATGAAAGCCGCGACGCTTTCATCACGGCCGTGGACGGCGTGACGTGCGTCTGTCCCTGGCGGACGCGGCTGCGCGGCTGGCAGGCCCTGGAGGAGCTGTCCGAACTGCTGCCGGCGCCGGTGCTGGACGCGGCGCTGCCGCCGGTGGTACGGCGCCAGGCGGCCGCGGACTACGAGGAGTGGCTGGAGCGCAATCCGGACGCCCGGCCGTGGATCCGTACCGCCACCTGGCACGTACCGGTGCGCTGGTTCGCGCTGTTCGGCGACGACGAGCGGGAGTACACCAAGAGTGAGCAGGGCCCGGTGCTGCGCTACCGCACGCCCATGGTGCAGGCGCGGCGCCGGGTGGCCCGGGGGCTGCGGACGCTGCGCGACTCCCTGGAGGAGGGCCCGCTGATCGACGGCCTGGTGGACGTGGGCCGCTGGCTGGAGGAGTTCCACCCGCGGGCGCTGGTGGAGCTGGACTACGGGGGGCTGGTGCACGCGGTGCCCGAGGGGCAGCTCGCCGAGGACCGGTCGGCCGCCGAGGTGGCGGAGGGGCTGGCGGCGCTGCGCGAGGGCGACAGCGACCGGGCCGGCGAGGCGTACGAGAAGTTGTCGGACCGGTGGCGTGAGGTGCGCGAGCGGCAGTTCGCCAGCTGAGACGGCGGGTGCGGGAGGGGTGCGCGGGGCCGCTGTGCTGCGTACGGTCTTGCGATGCGGTTCGTAGGGTGTCCCGGCGCGGTCCGTACGGGCTCCGGTCGGCCCTCGCCGTTCCTCCGGAACGACAAACTGATCACCGGCCGGCGAGGTTCGTGCACACTACTGAGACGAAGGTGTGGGACGTAGGTCCCGATCCGGACGATTACCTCAAGCGTGACCTAAAGCACTGACTTCGGGCCTTGCGGCCAAGCCATACCCTCGTGCCAAAATAGGACAAGGAGCCCGACAAGGGTTCCTTCCGCCCTAGTAAGGGCGGATAGTTCGCTATTGCGCTCCTTGGTGGGTCTGATGGCGGGTGGTCGCCGTGTGACTGATCGTCACGGTGGGGTGACTGTCCGCTATGGCATGGTCCATCGGCTTCCGCCGAGGTTGAACACCTGAGAGGGCAATTCCATCGGTTTGGCCGACGTGGCTGGACAGATGGTGTAGTTGTAGTGCCGAGGACAAGCCGTTCGTCCTATAACCGACTCGGCCCGCGTCCGCCATTTCGGGCAACGCGGGTCAAGGTGCAGAATTTAGAGGAAAGAACCGTGATGGTTCGGTTCTCCCGAGGAGGCCGCTCATGACCGCTCGCACCCCTGACGCCGAGCCGCTGCTTACCCCCGCCGAGGTCGCCACGATGTTCCGCGTGGACCCGAAGACGGTGACCCGCTGGGCCAAGGCAGGCAAGCTCACGTCCATCCGCACGCTCGGAGGACACCGGCGCTACCGCGAGGCCGAGGTTCGCGCACTGCTGGCGGGCATTCCGCAGCAGCGCAGCGAATCCTGAACAACCGCATGACCGGGCTGTTTTCGGGCCCCCCAACCCGATCCCGGCCCATGGAGCCGCAACCGGCTCCGCTCAGCACCATCTAGCACCACAAAGCTCCATATGACGCGGCGTCTGCCCCAACAGGCGCCACACCCGCACCATCTGGGTACGTCATCGATCGCGCTGGACTCCGCCGGGTCCAGCGCGATTTTCTTTGCGCGCGCCGGACCCCGCCCGTGGCCGGCCCGGCCGGCTGGGCACCGCCCGCGGGGGCCGCCGGGAACGGGCCCCGCCGTACTCCGGTCCAGTCCGCGGACTGCCGGGCGGGCGGTGCAATTGCACATATTAAATTGACCGGGTGTAGGGCGGCCGTAAGCTTCCCGGTTCCCGAAAGTCGTCCGGTGACACCCGTCACAGGGCCGGACGCTTGTGGTGTCAACGCCACTGCGATAAAAGGCCGGTGCGCGGGCCTCTCTTCAACAGCCTCCCACCGGGGGGCCGGTGGGAAAGGCGCCGTTGGTCACCTGGCGGAGGGACTTTCGTCCCCGGCGGGCGCGGCCAGCGGCGCGCGGAGCGCCGACGCCTTCGTCCCGGGGGACGCCGGGTCCGTGCGCGGTGAGCCCTCAGGGGCCGTGGAGGGGCCCGTGGCGGGCCTCGCGGGCGGCCGGGCGGCGGAGTCGGCGGCAGTGGTACCGGCGGCGCCGCCACGAGGCTCCATGGCGAGCCGCAGGAGGCGGGCGCACACGGGGCAGTGGCGGGTCAGATGGCGATAGCCCGTGGCGGCCGACAGATGGGCCCGCAGCAGCGCTCTGATCTCGTGCCTGGCGGCTGTCGACATCGCACACTCCTCCCGGCCCCGCACTCTGCATCGTGACTACCGGCGGTGCGCGCCGCAGTCAATACGCGGAAAGGTCCCGGCCTGTACGCCCCCGGCCTTCGGGCCGCGAGGAGAAGGCGCCCCCGTCGATGAGAAGACGGCACTTCCGTCCACACTCCCCGGCCCGGGGGCAACGCAAACGGCCCGCATCCCAGGGGATGCGGGCCGTTCTGCTGCGGTCCTGACGGGATTTGAACCCGCGGCCTCCACCTTGACAGGGTGGCGAGCACTCCAAACTGCTCCACAGGACCTTGGTGCGGCTTCCGCTTGCGCGGTGCTGCGAAGCAAGACTCTACAGCAGGTCAGGGGGTGCGGTCGAACTCGGCCCCGGCGGCCCGCCCGGAAGGGGCCCCGGGACCGGTCAGGACTTGGGCACCGCCGCGTCCACGGCCTTCACGATCCGCTTGTCGGAGACCGGGTAGGCGGTGCCGAGCGCGTGCGCGAAGTAGCTCACCCGCAGCTCCTCGATCATCCAGCGGATCTCCCGGGCCTCGGCGGGCACCGGCCGCCCCGGCGGGAACTGCTCCAGCAGCCAGGCGTACTCGTCCTGCATCTCCTTGACCTTCGCCATACGGGAGCGGTCCCGCTCGGCGTTGTTCGGGAGCTGCTGGAGCCGGCGGTCGACGGCGACCAGGTAGCGCATGAGATCCGGCAGCCGCTTCGTGCCGTGCGCGGTCACGAATCCGGGCTTGATCAGGGCGGCCAGCTGCTCCTTGATGTCGGTGAGGGAAGGGAGCAGCGAGGGGAAGGTGGTGGCTTTGAGACGGCGCTCACACGCCTGCCAGGCCGCCAGCACCTCCCGGGTCTGCTGGACCGTCCGCATCGTCGCGTCCACCAGGTCGGCGCGCACCGCGTCGAAGAGCTTGCGGAAGGACTCCTCGTCCCAGGCCGGACCGCCGTGGGCGGCGATCAGCCGGTCCGTGGCGGCCGTCACACAGTCCTCGAAAAGGGCCTGTATGGAGCCATGGGGGTTGGCCGACAGTGCGAGCTTCTGTTGGTTGGTGAGCTTTCCCTGCGCGAACTTGGCTGGGTTGCTCGGAATATTCAGCAAAATCAGACGACGGGTGCCGGCCCACATCGCGGCCTGCTGCTCCGCCTCGGTGTCGAAGAGGCGTACGGCCACGCTCGTACCCTCGTCCACCAGCGCCGGGTACGCCTTCAGGGGCTGCCCGCCGCGCCGGGTCTCGAAGGTGCGCGGCAGCGTGCCGAGCGTCCAGGACGTCAGGCCGGTGCGCTGCTCAAGGGCGGCGGGCGTCCCGGCCCCGGCGCCCTTGCCCTCCCCGGCGGGCCGCTCGGCGGCCTGCGCGAACGCCTTGGTGAGGGCTGCCTGCGTCTTCGGCTTGAGCTTCAGCCGCAGTGCTTCGAGGTCCTTGGCCTCGGCCAGCTTGCGGCGCCGCTCGTCCACCACCCGGAACGTGATCTTCAGATGGTCGGGGATCTTGGCCAGGTCGAAGTCGGCCGGGTCGACCGGCACGCCGACCATCCGCTGGAGCCCGGCCGCCAGGGCGGTGGTCAGCGAGCCCTGGAGGGGCACCGCCGAATCCAGGAAGCGGGCGGCGAAGTTCGGCGCCGGCACGTAGTTGCGGCGGATCGGTTTGGGCAGCGAACGGATCAGTTCGGTCACCAACTGCTCACGCAGGCCCGGGATCTGCCAGTCGAAGCCTTCGGAAGAGACCTGGTTGAGCACCTGGAGGGGGATGTGCACGGTCACGCCGTCCGCGTCCGCGCCCGGCTCGAACTGGTACGTGACGCGGAACTTGAGCTTCCCCTGCCGCCAGGAGTCCGGGTAGTCGTCCTTGGTGACGGCTTCGGCGGACTCGTTGATGAGCATGGAGTGCTCGAAGTTGAGCAGCTCCGGTTCCTCGTGACGCTTCTTCTTCCACCACGCGTCGAAGTGCGCACCCGATACGACGTGTTCGGGCAGCCGCTGGTCGTAGAAGTCGAAGAGCGTCTCGTCGTCCACGAGGATGTCGCGCCGGCGCGCCCGGTGCTCCAGCTCCTCGACCTCGCCGAGCAGCTTGCGGTTGTCGTGGAAGAACCGGTGGTGGGTGCGCCAGTCGCCCTCGACCAGGGCGTTGCGGATGAACAGGTCCCGGGAGGTCTCCGGGTCGATCCGCCCGTAGTTCACCTTGCGCTGGGCGACGATCGGTACGCCGTACAGCGTGACCCGCTCGTACGCCATCACCGCGGCCATCTTCTGTTCCCAGTGCGGCTCGCTGTACGTCCGCTTCACCAGGTGCTGGGCCAGCGGCTCGATCCACTCGGGCTCGATCCTCGCGTTCACCCGCGCCCACAGGCGGGACGTTTCGACCAGCTCCGCCGACATGATCCAGCGCGGCGGCTTCTTGAAGAGCGCCGAGCCGGGGAAGACCGCGAATTTCGCGCTGCGGGCGCCGAGGTATTCGTTCTTGGCGTCCGTGTCCTTCAATCCGATGTGCGAAAGCAAACCGGACAGAAGAGAGGTGTGAATGGGGTCGGGCGCCGCGTCCTGCTCGCTGAGGTGGACGCCCATCGTCTTGGCGACCGTACGCAGCTGCGAGTAGATGTCCTGCCACTCGCGTATGCGCAGATAATTCAGGTACTCGTTGCGGCACATCCGGCGGAACGCCGAGGACGACAGCGCCTTCTGCTGTTCGCGGACGTACCGCCACAGGTTCAGGTAGGCCAGGAAGTCGCTGGTCTCGTCCTTGAAGCGGGCGTGCTGCTGGTCGGCCTGCTGCTGTTTGTCCGCGGGCCGCTCGCGCGGGTCCTGGATGGACAGCGCCGCCGCGATCACCATGACTTCGCGTACGCACCCGTTGCGGTCGGCCTCCAGCACCATCCGGGCCAGCCGCGGGTCCACCGGCAGCTGGGAGAGCTTGCGCCCCAGCTGGGTGAGCCGCTTCTTGGGGTCCTTCTGCTTCGGGTCGAGCGCGCCCAGCTCGTGCAGCAGGTCGACGCCGTCCTTGATGTTGCGGCGGTCCGGCGGGTCGATGAACGGGAACTTCTCGATGTCGCCGAGGCCGGCCGCGGTCATCTGGAGGATGACGGAGGCCAGGTTCGTCCGCAGGATCTCCGCGTCGGTGAACTCCGGGCGGGTGAGGAAGTCGTCCTCCGAATACAGCCGGATGCAGATGCCGTCGCTGGTCCGGCCGCAGCGGCCCTTGCGCTGATTGGCGCTCGCCTGCGAGATCGGCTCGATCGGCAGCCGCTGGACCTTGGTGCGGTAGCTGTAGCGGGAGATCCGGGCCATGCCGGGGTCGATGACGTACCGGATGCCCGGCACGGTCAGCGAGGTCTCCGCGACGTTGGTCGCGAGAACGATCCTGCGGCCGGTGTGGCGCTGGAAGACGCGGTGCTGCTCGGCGTGCGACAGGCGCGCGTACAGCGGCAGCACCTCGGTCTGCGGCAGGCTCTTCTTGTTGAGCGCGTCGGCGGTGTCGCGGATCTCGCGCTCGCCGGAGAGGAAGACCAGGATGTCGCCGGGTCCCTCGGCCCGCAGCTCGTCCACCGCGTCGCAGATCGCGGTGATCTGGTCGCGGTCGCTGTCGGTGCCGCCCTCCTCCAGGAGCGGGCGGTAGCGGACCTCGACCGGGTACGTACGGCCGGAGACCTCGATGATCGGCGCGCTGGGGGCGGCGTCCGGGGCGTCCTCCTGGGCCTTCCCGCCCTGCGCCCGCTCGTCCGGCTTCCGCCCGCCCTGCGCCGGCACGGCCGCGAAGGAGCCGAAGTGCCGGGCGAAGCGCTCCGGGTCGATGGTCGCGGAGGTGATGACGACCTTCAGGTCCGGCCGCCGGGGCAGCAGCTGCGCCAGATAGCCGAGGATGAAGTCGATGTTGAGGCTGCGCTCGTGGGCCTCGTCGATGATGATCGTGTCGTACTGGCGCAGCTCGCGGTCGGTCTGGATCTCCGCGAGCAGGATGCCGTCGGTCATCAGCTTCACGAGGGTGTCGGAGCCGACCTGGTCGGTGAAGCGGACCTTCCAGCCGACCGCCTCGCCCAGCGGCGTCCTCAGTTCCTCGGCGACCCGCTCGGCGACCGTGCGGGCGGCGATCCGGCGCGGCTGGGTGTGCCCGATCAGGCCCCGCACCCCGCGGCCCAGCTCCAGACAGATCTTGGGGATCTGGGTGGTCTTGCCGGAGCCGGTCTCGCCCGCGACGATCACGACCTGGTGACCGCGGATCGCTTCGAGGATCTCGTCCTTCTTCTGGCTGACCGGCAGCTGCTCCGGATACGTGATCGCGGGCACCGCGGCGCGGCGCTGCTCGACGCGCAGCTCCGCCTCCTCGATCCCGTCGGCGATCTCGGCGAGCACGGCCGCGCGGGCCTCGGGCTTGCGGATCCGGCGCGCGCCGTCGAGCCGGCGCCCCAGCCGCTGCTGGTCGCGCAGCATCAGCTCGGGCAGCCGCTCCAGGAGAGCGGACAGGGTGGGGGCGGCACCGTCGGGCCGGGCGGAGGCAGGCTGACTGGACATACGCGTCCCAGGATCTCACCTCCGCGAATACGGTGGCGAACGAATTGCCGGTGGGACGGACGCGGGGGAGGGCGGCGGCAGGCGCGCGTCGGGCGCCCGGGGGCGCGCTCCAGGCGGGCGGCCGTACGTCCGGCGCCTCGGCACCCGTATGCCCGGCCCCCTCCCGGGGCCCACACAGTGGGCCGACCACCAGGGGAATGTCCGGGATAGGTGTTTTAGCGTGGCCTTATGGATGATCAGCACGGTGACCTCCCCCAACCGCACGGTGCCCACGGACGGCCTCCCACCAAGGCCGAGAGATGGGCCGCGTTCAAGAGGTCGCCGTTCCTGCCCGCCACCGTGCTGGTCTTCATCCTCGCCGTCGCCGCCGGCCTCTTCGCGGGCTCGTACACGTACACCATGGCCAACCCGACCCCGCGGCACATCCCGACCGCCGTGGTCGGCCCGCCGGACACCCCGCACGGCAAGGCGTTCGCCGGCGGCATGGAGAAGGCCCTGAACGCTTCCCTCCAACTGCACGAGTACGACTCGTACGCCGCGGCCGAGAAGGGCATCGAGGAGCAGGAGGTCTTCGCGATCCTGCGGGTGCGGGAGCGGAGCGTGGAACTGGACGTGGCCGGGGCGGCGGGAGCCCAGGTGGCGCAGGTGCTCGAACAGGCGGGGCCCGAAGTGGGCAAGGAGGTCGGCGTGCCGGTCGAGGTCAAGGACCTCAAGCCGCTGCAGGAGGGCGACCCGCGCGGGCTCGCCCTCTTCTACATCTCGCTCGCCGCGGTGATCATCGGGTTCGTCGGCGCGATCCAGCTGAGCGTGCACGCGCGCGGACTCAATCCGCTGGAGCGGATCGCGTTCACCGCGCTGTACGCGCTGCTGGGCGCCTTCGCGATCGCCGCGGTCGTGGACTGGCTGCTGGGCGCGCTCGACCTGCCCTTCGTGGAGTCCTGGCTGATCCTGGCGCTGACGATGTTCACGTCCGGCATGGTCTTCACGATGTTCAACACGCTGATCGGGCGCTGGGCGATGATCCCGACGTGGGGCCTGATGGTGCTGCTGGGCAACCCGTCCTCGGGCGGCGCGGTCTCCTGGCCGCTGCTGCCGTCCGTCCTCGGGCACATCGGCCGCTGGCTGCCGCCGGGCGCCTCGGTCAACGCGCAGCACACGGCCGTCTACTTCGGCGCCTCGCAGCACGCCTTCCCGTTCCTGGTGCTGGCGGGCTGGGCGCTGGTCTCGTGCGCGGTCTTCTGGACCTGGCGGCACCGGCACCCGGGCGGGCGCGAGGTGGGGGCCCTGGCTTCGGGCGTGCACCGGGCGGGCGCGCCGGGGGCCTGACGGGCGGCGCCGGTACGGGTACGGGGTGCCGGTACGGGCGCGAGACCGCCGGTACAGGTACGGAATGCTGATACGGGTACGGATTGCCGGCGCGGGTACAGGGCGCCGGTACGGACACGGGGTGGCCGCGACCGCGGCGGCCGCCCCGGTGCCCCGGCCCGGTGACCCGGCCCGGGGCAGGAAAAAGGCCCCGATCCGAAGATCGGGGCCTTGTCCCACTGCTGGTGGCTGGGGCCGGGGTCGAACCGGCGACCTATCGCTTTTCAGGCGATCGCTCGTACCAACTGAGCTACCCAGCCACAGCGGTCCTGACGGGATTTGAACCCGCGGCCTCCACCTTGACAGGGTGGCGAGCACTCCAAACTGCTCCACAGGACCTTGCACTGTGCGAGAACAAGTCTCGCACACGGTAATGCGTGCCCCCAACGGGATTCGAACCCGTGCTACCGCCTTGAAAGGGCGGCGTCCTGGGCCACTAGACGATGAGGGCTGATGGCCCGCCTTGGTGCCTTGTGGGGCGCCGTCGGGGACGTGAGAAGCATATGGGATGCAGGGACCGTTCGCCAAAACGGTTTGTTCGAACCCGGTGGCGGGGGCCGCGGCGGGTCGGCCGGACGGGTGGTCCGGCCGACCCGTGGGGCCGTACCCCCACCGGTCCGTGAGCTGTGTCCCGACCGGGCCGGGTGGCCTAAGAGGAGCCGGGGGACGGTGTGCCGGACGGGGTGGCCGAGGCGCCCGGGGAGCGGGTGCCGGAGGACCCGGGGCTCGGCGACGGCGAGGCGCCCGGCCGGTTCTCCTGCGGCAGATGGCGGCTGACCTCGGCCTTCGACAGGCCGAGCCCGCCGAGCGTGATCTCGTCCCACGCCTGGAGGTGCCGGGTCCGGCGGTCCAGGTAGAGGACGGACGCCTGTACGGGCGCGGGCTTCTTGCCCTGCACCGCACGCAGCCCGCCGCCACCCGTGGAGCCCTCGATCATCAGCCGGGTGCCCCGGGGGAGCACGCTGTTCTCCCGGTGGTGGATGTGGCCGGCCAGGGCCAGCGGGGCCAGGCCGTCCGCTTCGGCCGCCGCGACCGGGTTGTGCGCCAGCGCGATGTCCACAGGGGTGCCGGCCAGCCGCTGCGTACGGAGCGAGTCGGCCAGCCTGCCGCCCGCCGTGCGCTCGGCGAAGTCGCCTTCCGCGACGACCGAGCGGTCCGGTGTGAACTGCGGGTCGCCGACGCCCGCGATGCGCAGCCCGCCCACGCTGACGGCCCGGCCGTCGTCGAGGACCGTGGCGTTCTTGCGGGTCCCCAGGTACTTCTGCGTGGTGGCGGAGTCGTGGTTGCCGCGCACCCAGACGTACGGCGCGCCGAGCGTGGCGACCGAGTCCAGGAACGCGTTCTCGGCGGCCGAGCCGTGGTCCATGGTGTCGCCGGTGTCGATGATCACGTCGATCTTGTACTGCTTCACCAGCGACTTGATGATCTGCCAGGCCGCCGGGTTCAGATGGATGTCGGAGACGTGCAGCACCCGGATGGTGGTGGGGTCGGGGGCGTACGCGGGCAGCGTGGAGGTCGCCTCGTACAGCTTGGTCACGTTCGTCACCAGGCGCGCCAATTCCTTCTGGTACACGTCGAATTCGCTGACGATGTTGCGGGCGTTGCCGACCACCGAGGGCGCCGAGGTCAACAGCCCGGAGAACTTCGGCTCCAGGACGGACTTGGGGTTCCAGGTGGCGTACGCGGCGGCGCCGGACGAGGCCAGCAGGGCGAGCGCCAGCCCGCCGGCCGCCAGCGCGCGGCGCGGCCTGCGGTAGACCGCCAGGCCCAGCGCGGTGGCGCCGGAGACGACCGCGACGCAGGAGCGGAAGGCCAGGGTGCCGGTGCCGCTGATGACGTCGCGGGTCACCTGCTCCTGGAGCCCGGCGAACCGTTCCGGGTGGTCGACCAGGGCCTGGGACCGTACGGGATCCAGCCGGTCGACGTCGACATCGAGCCGGATCGGCGCGTAGTGGCTGCGCAGTTCCAGGGCGCCCAGCGGCGAGACGTTGATCTTCGTGCCGCCGGTGAACGACGGGCGCAGTGTCATGTTCGTGTCCACCGGCCCGACCGGCGCGTGGATGCTGCCGACGATCAGCAGCCCCAGCCAGGCGCCGAGCAGGGTGACGGCGATCAGCCCGAGGGCGCGGGCGTACGGGTGGGGGGTGTGGGTGAGGGCGCTGGTGGGAGCGGAGTGATGGGAGCGGTAGTCGCGGAGGACGGCGGCGGGGAAGCCCCGTACCCGGGCGAGCGAGGCACGGAGCAGCCGGAACACGGAGGAGCCGGAGGAGCCCGGGGAGGAGCCCCCGGGCGGCGCGACGCGGGCCATTGGGCGCGTATTCCCGGGTGGCGCGCCCGTCATGCCCGGAAAGCGGCCCCCGGCGCGGGCCCTCCCCGGGGCGCCGCGCGGCACCGCTGCCGTGCGGTGGTGTGGCGGACAATGGGGAGTGTGCTGGAGATGACGCGCGAGGAGTTCGAGGAACTGGTCGCCGAGGCGCTGGACCGGATCCCACCGGAGCTGACACGGCTGATGGACAACGTGGCGGTGTTCGTCGAGGACGAACCACCGGCCGAGGACCCCGATCTCCTGGGGCTGTACGAGGGCACACCGCTGACCGACCGCGGCGAGTGGTACGCGGGCGTGCTGCCCGACCGGATCACCGTCTACCGCAACCCGACCCTGCGGATGTGCGAGACGCGCGAGGACGTGGTGGCGGAGACGGAGGTGACCGTCGTCCACGAGATCGCACACCACTTCGGGATCGATGACGAGCGGCTGCACGCGTTGGGGTACGGGTGAGGGGGCGCGCCGGGGCGGGTGCGGGGGCGGACGGCCGGTGGCGGGCCGGTCCCGTGGCGGTCGGCCGGGCCGGCTGAACGGCGGTTCGTGGCTTTCGTGGCGTTCGGGGTGCCACAGGCGCCGCCCAGGGCGGTGATCAGGGGAAAACGCGCCGGATCCGGTGCGTACGGCGCGTGTCCTCGGGCCGTCGGCGGGAGTTGGGCAGGGCGTTCATCTCCGCAGTCTCCGCGCCCCCGGATCCGGAGGTCCCATCCGTGCGCCCGATCGCTTCCCCCCTTACCGGCCCGGCCTTGACCCGGCTCGCCGCCGCCGTGGCCGCCGCTTCCGCCCTGGCCGCGTCGCTGAGCGGCTGCATGAGCGTGCGCGACGCGGAACCGCCCAAGCCCTCGGGTTCGGCCGCCCGGCATGACGGCGGACCCGCGCCGGACGGCGGTGCGGTGGACAGCCGTACGGACAGCCCCCGGCGTATCACGGGGCGCACGGACGGCAAGCACGGCACGGAGGGGCACGCGGGGGCGCCCGCGCAGGAGCGCACGCCGTCACAGCGCTCGGCGGAGCCGCAGCCCGAGCCCGCGTCGGGTGACGTCCCCGGGCCTTCGCAGGCGGGCCCGTCGCGTTCCCGCCCCGCGGGAGCACCACCGGCACGGCCCGGCGGCAGCCGTCCCTCGACGCCCTCCCAGCCGCCCCGTACGACTCCGACCGTGAAGCCGACACCGAGCGCGAGCCCGGACCCGGAGCCGAGTTCCCCCGCGCCGGCCCCGACGTCCGGACCACCCGGCCCCTCGCAGCCGGAGAGCTCGGGCTGACGGGGCGGGGCGAGGCGGCGGCGTACGGACGGGGCTGGATCGCATACGAGCGCGAGGCCGTAACCGGGGCTCACGGAGAGTGGCGGGAGCGGCGCGGGACCGGTGGGCAAGCCGGGCGCACGGGGGTGAGTGAGGGGCCGGGGGCGCGGGTGGCGAACGGTGGTTCGGAGGGCATTTGCCTTTCGGGCTCCGGGGTGAGTATGGTGGTAGATCGTTTGATCCCATTTGCCCGGCGCGTGAAGCAGCGCCGTGTGGCGCGTTCTCTCCCTTGCCGTGGCTGACCGCATTGAGGCGGTCGTTTTCGAAGTCTCACGGAGTTTGGGCGCGTGCCTGTGCCGAGACTCCGGAAGGTTTCGCATTTCGCATGTCTGTTTCCACTGATCAGTCCGTCCTGCCCACGGTCGACGAGCAGGCCCTCCAGCAGGTCCAGCAGGACCAGCCGCAGGACCAGGCCGTCGCCGAGACGGTGACCGAGGCGGCCGAGGCGGCCGTCCGGACCGAGGCCCCCGAAGCCTCGGAGTCCGCCCAGGCCGAGGCCCCCGAGGCCGACGCCTCCGAGTCGTCCGAGTCGTCCGAGTCCTCCGAGGACGCCGCCCCGCAGATCACCTTCGCCGACCTCGGTCTCGACGAGAAGATCGTCCGCAAGCTGGCCCAGAACGGCGTCACCACCCCGTTCCCCATCCAGGCCGCGACCATCCCGGACGCCATCGCCGGACGCGACATCCTCGGCCGCGGCCGCACCGGCTCCGGCAAGACCCTCTCCTTCGGTCTGCCGCTGCTGACCCGCCTGGCCGGCGGCCACACCGCGAAGAAGCGCCCGCGCGGCGTCATCCTCACCCCCACCCGTGAGCTGGCCATGCAGGTCAGCGACGCGCTCCAGCCGTACGGCGACGTCCTGGGCCTCAAGCTCAAGGTCGTCTGCGGCGGAACGTCCATGGGCAACCAGATCTACGCCCTGGAGCGCGGCGTCGACGTCCTCGTCGCCACCCCGGGCCGGCTGCGCGACATCATCAACCGCGGCGCCTGCTCGCTGGACGACGTCGAGGTCGCCGTCCTGGACGAGGCCGACCAGATGGCCGACCTGGGCTTCCTGCCCGAGGTCACCGAGCTGCTCGACCTGATCCCGTCCGGCGGCCAGCGCATGCTGTTCTCCGCCACGATGGAGAACGAGATCGGCACCCTGGTCAAGCGCTACCTGACCGACCCGGCGACCCACGAGGTCGACGCGGCCCAGGGCGCGGTCACCACCATGACCCACCACGTGCTGGTCGTGAAGCCGAAGGACAAGGCGCCGGTCACCGCCGCCATCGCCGCCCGCAAGGGCCGCACCATCATCTTCGTGCGCACCCAGCTCGGCGCCGACCGCGTCGCCGAGCAGCTCTGCGACGCCGGGGTGCGCGCCGACGCGCTGCACGGCGGCATGACGCAGGGCGCCCGGACCCGCACGCTGGCCGACTTCAAGGACGGCTACGTCAACGTCCTCGTCGCCACCGACGTCGCCGCCCGCGGTATCCACGTGGACGGCATCGACCTGGTCCTGAACGTGGACCCGGCCGGCGACCACAAGGACTACCTGCACCGTTCCGGCCGTACCGCCCGCGCCGGCCAGTCCGGCACGGTCGTCTCGCTGGCCCTGCCGCACCAGCGCCGCCAGATCTTCCGCCTCATGGAGGACGCGGGCGTGGACGCCTCGCGCCACATCGTCGGCGGCGCAGGCGCCTTCGACGAGGACGTGGCCCGCATCACCGGCGCGCGCTCGCTCACCGAGGTGCAGGCCGACTCCGCGACCAACTCCGCCAAGCAGGCCGAGCGCGAGGCCCAGGAGCTGTCGCGCGAGCTGGAGCGCGTCCAGCGCCGGGCGGCGGAGCTGCGCGAGGAGGCCAACCGGCTGACCGCGCGCGCCGCTCGGGAGCGGGGCGAGGACCCGGCGGAGGCGCTGGCCGCCGCCGAGGCGGCGGTGGAGGAGGCCGCGGCGGCCGTCGTGCCGGCCCAGGCCGAGCCCGAGGCCGAGGAGGCGCCGCGCCGCTCCACGTACCGTGACGAGCGGGGCAACTACGAGCGCCGGGACCGCCGGGACAACGACCGTCGCGACGACCGTGGCGACCGCGGCGACCGTGGCGGCTTCCGCCGCGACGACCGCTCCGGTGGCTTCAACCGTGACCGTCGCGACGACCGCGGTGACCGTGGCGGCTTCGGCGGCCGGGACCGCCGGGACGACCGCTCGGGCGGCGGTTTCCGCCGGGACGACCGTTCCGGTGGCTTCAACCGTGACCGTCGCGACGACCGCGGTGACCGCGGCGACCGTGGCGGCTTCCGCCGGGACGACCGCGGCGACCGAGGCGACCGTGGTGGCTTCGGCGGCCGGGACCGCCGGGACGACCGCTCCGGCGGCGGCTTCGGCCGTGACCGCCGCGACGACCGCGGTGGTTTCAACCGGGACCGCGGTGACCGCCCGAACCGTTCCTTCAACCGTGACGACCGCTCCGGCGGCCGCTCGGGCGGCGGCTACCGCTCCGGTGGCGGCGACCGTCCGTACAACCGCGACCGCCGCGACGACCGCCCCTCGGGCGGCGGCTACCGCTCGGGCGGCGGCGACCGTCCGTACGGCCGCCGCGACGACCACCGCGGCCACGGCGCCGGCTCCTTCGGCCGCCGTGAGGACAAGCCGCGCTGGAAGCGCAACGGCTGACACAAACCTCTGACACCGCGGGGCCCGCACCGAACTTCCGTACATCGTCACGGGAGCCGGCGCGGGCCCCGCGTCTCAACTGCGGCCCGCGTCCCGCCTGTTGTCCGTACGCCACGCCGCACACCGGGCCCGCCCGCCCCGTCCGCCCCGAAGCGGACGCATCCGCTCCGGCCCTCCGATGGCTAATGCCTTCGGGCTGTGGCGGGTACGCGGGCTATGCTGCTCGGTGCGGGCCATTAGCTCAATTGGCAGAGCAGTGGACTTTTAATCCATTGGTTCAGGGTTCGAGCCCCTGATGGCCCACCAGCTACGGACCGGAGGCGAGCCCTCCGGTCCGCCGTACGACGCCCCCGCCGGACCTGCCGGACGGGGGCGCTGTCGTGTCCCGGGAGCCGTCGTGCTCCGGAAACCGCCGTACTCCGGAAGCACCTGCGCGCCGAAAACCGCCGCGCTCCGGAAACCGCCGTACTCCGGAAGCACCTGCGCGCCGAAAACCGCCGCGCTTCGGAAACCGCCGTGCTCCGAAAGCCCCTGCGCGCCGGAAACCCCCTCGCTCCGAGGGACGCCGACCCCGCGACCCGGCCCGTATGACCCGTACGGCCCAATCTGATTCGCCGCCCGGCGCGGCAGCCGAAAGCCTTGGGACGGCGACGGTGTTCGTACGGGCGGACGTGCGCGCGGGAGTGGGAGGCAGGCCGGTGCGGGTGCGTCGAGGCGGCAGGGGCCGTTCGGGCGAGCGGGAACGGCGGCGGCGCCGTTCCGGCATGTCGCCGTTCGGGCAGCGGATCGTCTGCTGGCTGCCGCTGATCCTGCTGGTGGCGGGGTTGATCTTCGACAGCGGCACGCCCGAGCGCTATACGGCCGCGCCGTTCTTCTCCGCCGCGCCCCTGGTGGCGGCGCCCCTGTACTCGCTGCGCAGCACGGCCGTGACCGCGGCGGCGGCCGTCGCCGCCGAGATCTGGGTCGTGACGTACCACGGGGGCCGGGACACGAACCAGTCCTTCACCGAGGGCCTGACCGTTTTGGTGGTGGCCATCCTGGCGCTCGGCATCAACCGGGTCGTACGGATGAGCGACGCCCGGCTGGCCTCCGTACGGGACGTCGCGGAGGCCGCCCAGCGGGCCGTACTGCCGACACCCGCCGAACGGATCGGCGGGCTGGCGGTCGCCGCGCGCTACGTGGCGGCGCAGGCGGACGCCCGGATCGGCGGCGACCTGTACGCGGTCCAGGACACCCCGCACGGCGTACGGCTGATCGTCGGCGACGTACGGGGCAAGGGTCTGGAGGCCGTGGAGGCCGCGGTGATCGTCATCGGGGCCTTCCGGGAAGCCGCCGAACAGGAGGCCACTCTGGAGGCGGTGGCGGGGCGCCTGGAGCGCGCGCTGCAACGCGAGGGCAGTCGGCGGGAGGGCCTCGACCAGTTCGAGGGGTTCACCACGGCCGTACTGGCGGAACTGCCCTCGGACGAACACGCCGCCCTACGAGTCCTCAACCGCGGCCACCCGGCACCGCTGCTGTTCGCGCCCGACGGCGGGCTGTGCGAGCTGACGCCCAAGTCGCCCGCGCTGCCGCTCGGCATGAGCGAGGTGGCCGGCTGGCCGGACCGGGCGGACGAGACGGCGTTCCCGGCGGGCTCGATCCTGCTGCTCTTCACGGACGGCGTGACCGAGGCCCGCGACCGCGACGGCGTCTTCTACGACCCGGCGGCGCGGCTGGGCGGCCGGGTCTGGTCCGGGCACGGGCCGGAGGCGCTGCTGGACGCGCTGGTGGAGGACGTGGCCGCGCACACGGGCGGGGAGACGGCGGACGATATGGCGCTGCTGGCGGTGCAGCGGCCGGTGCGGGGGTGAGGGTTCGCGTTCGTCCGTGTACCGGCGTGGTTTTGTGGCCGCAGCGGCTGCCGTAACGGGATCACAGCCATTGCACGCTCTGACCGTACCGGCCGGTCAGGGCGACCGGCCGCCCGTCGAGGGCCAGGGTCAGCAGCCGTTCCGTCGTCGGCGTCGGCAGGGGGTGCGCGAGCCGGGGCGTGGTGATCCACGGGAGGACGGAGTGGTGCTCGTTGGAGACCCAGTGCCCGGGGCCGTGCCCCAGGCGGCTGCGCTCCCGTAGTACGGACGGTACGAGCCGGGCGAACTCCTCGCGGCGCTCCGGAGGGAGGCACGCCATCACGGAGGTGTGGAAGACGACGAGCGTCGCCCCGAGCGGCGCCTCGGCCGCCAGCGCGGGCAGCGCGTCGATCAGGTCGCCGCGCATCATACGGGGGCGCGGTGCGGACCGTACCGCTTCTCCGGCGGCCCGCTGGCGCCGTACGCGCTCGTCGGTGGCGTCCGGCCAGACGAGGGCCTCCCGCCAGCGGACGTCGTCGGGGTCGGCCGGGTCGAGTGGGCTGAGGTCGATGCCCGCGCGCCAGGCGATGTCCGGGACGCGGTCGGGTACGGGGGTGCCCGCGCCCGTACGGCAGGGGAGGACCGCCGCGCTGTCCGGCGGGCCGAACTCCGGCCGCTCGTCGTAGCGGTAGCGATAGCGGTCCGGGTAGAGGCACAGGCCCGCCGACGCGCCGACCTCCAGGAGGGCGAGCGGCTGCGGGAGGCGGGCGAAAAGGGGGAGCAGGGTCGCGCAGCGGGCCGGCTCGTTGGTCCGGGTCCGGCGCCGCGTGATGACGGCGCTCACCTCGTCCCAGTGGCGCAGGGTCCACTCGCGCCAGCCGCGGTACGCCGCGTCGCCGCGCGGGCCGTGCTCCGCGTACGGGCCGTCGAGGTAGCGGACGGCGGCGAGCAGGAGGCCGGGCCGCTGCTTCTCGCCGGCGGGCAGGCAGCGCGCGAGGTGGGCGCAGAACTCGGGGTCGTGGCCGATCCGCGCGGCCAGCTCCTCATGGGCGTCGGACTGCCCGCGCGCCTCATACCAGGCGAAGTTCACATATCGATCCGCCAGTGCCCGCGCGCTGTTGACGACCATGATCAGACGTTACTGCCCGCACGCAGCGTCATCGCCGGGAGCCTTCGCGCATAACGACTGCCGCACAATCACGCATCTCAGGTTTGAAGATCGTTTTTCAAGTTGCCCTGGTTTGGGCCTTGGTGAGGCGTAAGTCTGGGCCAAAGCCACCACAAAATGACCTCGGATTCGCCCGAACGCTTGGTATCCGGCCGCGGAGTCTATTACAGTCCGATAACGGAGCGCGGTCGTCCCAGCCGTCGCAAGAGGCGGCACCGTGCGCCGACGCCGAATCCCGTCAGCAGGTTCACAACTGAATCACCGTTGGACCACCGCTGGACCGGCCTGCGCCCCGGTGCCGGACCGGCGCGTGTCCTGGGGACCGGGCCACCATCACCTCGGAGCACCCTGGGGCTCCTGGAGCACTCCGGGGTGTGCCGGACGGCACCGATCCGTAGCCACCTCCGTACTCATCGGGACCGTCCCCCGCAGGCGCCACAGGAGCCCGTCCCCGTCCTGCACCGCACTCGGTGCCCGCACACTGCGGGCTCCGACGCTCTGGCTCGAACGCTCTGGGAGCCACCGCCCGGCGCCGTGAGGGGCTGGGAGGCGGACCCCACCGCTGACCCGGTAGGCGAGAGGAAGGAAAGGAGTGCGCCCCCGTGGCGTCCAACAGCCCTGCCGGCTTCGTCCCCGAGGTTCCCTTCGGTGCTGCCGGCGCGCCATCAGCCGCCGCTGTGCCGGACGCTGCCGTCACCTCACCCGCCACCGGCATACGCATCGTCCCCCAAGCGTCCGCCGATCCGGGGGCGTTTGCGGTCGGGGCGGTGGATGCGGTTGGGATGGCGGGTGCTGTCGGGGCGGTGGATGCTGTCGGGGTGGCGGGTGCTGTTGGGGCGGTGGGTGCCGTCGGATCGGCGGGTGCTGTTGGGATGGTGGATGCTGTTGGGTCGGCGGGTGTCGTTGGGATGGTGGATGCCGCTGACGGCTTCCTCGGCTCCTCCGGACCCGTCGGTTCGCCCAGTTCGCCCGGCTTCCCCGGTTCGCCCGGCTTCCCCGGTTCGCCCGGCTCTCCCGGTTCACCAGGCTCCCCCGGTTCCCCCGGCTCCTTCGAGGAGTGGAACCCGACCGAGGAATCCCTGCCCCCCATACGCGGCAAGCACCGGGTCATCGGCAAGCAGCGCGGCGGACTCACCCGCGGCGGTACGGTTCTGGGCGTCGGCGTCATCGCGGCAGTGGGCGCCAGTGGAATGGCGTCGGCCGAGGACAGGCCGCCGCTGCCGGTGTCGATGCCGGACCTCGGCGAGTTCGTGGACGACGCCGCGGCCCAGCTGCCGGACGCCACGTCCCTGCCGGGCATCGGCGACCTGATATCCGACGGCGCCGGCTCCTCAGCCGCCGACGGCGCCACCCAGGCTTCCGCCGCCCCCCTCACCCAGGCCGGTCTCAGCCGCAGCGAGGCGGAGCAGGGCAGAGGCGCGGGTGATTCGCTGCGCGACCGCATCCTCCAGCAGGCCGACCGGCAGCAGAGCGCCGCGGAGGACGAGGAGCACGCGGCCGCCGAGCAGGCCGCTGCCCAGCAGGCCACGCGGGACGCGGCGACGGACCGGCAGGAGGCCGAGAAGGCCGCGACCGCCAAGGAGTCCGCGGCACGCGAGGCCCGCCGCACGGCGGAAGCGGCGGAGCGCGCGAAGGCGGAGGCCGAGCGCCGCGCCGAACTGGCCCGCAGCTACGTCTCCCCCCTCACCTCCTACACCCTCACCGCCGGGTTCGGGCAGGCAGGCGACCGCTGGGTGGCCAACCACACCGGGCTGGACTTCGCCGCCCCCACCGGCACCCCGGCCAAGGCGGTCCACGGCGGCACGGTCACCCAGGCGGGCTGGGCCGGCGCGTACGGCTACCGCATCGTCCTCACCACGGACGACGGTACGGAACTGTGGTTCTGCCACCTCTCGTCGATCGTCCGCGCCTCCGGCAAGGTCGCCGCCGGCGAGGTCATCGGCCGCGTCGGCGCCACCGGCAACGTCACCGGCCCACACCTGCACCTGGAAGTACGCCCGGGCGGCGGCACACCGGTCGACCCGAAGCCGTGGCTGCGGGAGCACGGGCTCGACGTGTGAGGTGACCGAGACGGGTGACGCGGGGGCGGAGGCGGGGTCCCGGGGCGAGAACGGGCCCTCCTCCTCCCCCTCACCCGCCCAGCCTTCGGCTCCCTCCCTCTTCCCTCCCCCTCCCTCCCTCCCTCCCTTCCTCCCCTCCCTCCCCTCCCTCCCCTCTTCTCCCCCTCAACCTGGGCATTTCGTTTGCTTTGCGCGTCGCCCACCGGGCACTCGGATGGATGCGCCGCCGGGGTGGACCGGCCCCGGCCCGGTTCAGGAGGGTGCGATGAAACCGAACGACAAGGCACGGGCGGGGCACGGCGGCGGGACCGCACCCGGTACGACCACGGACCGGAGCACCGAAAACCCCACAACCAAGTCCACCCCCACCTCCACCCCCACCTCTCCTTCCACCCCCACCCCCACCCCTGCCATCACCACCAACGTCCCCGCCCGCCTCGACCGACTGCCCTGGTCACGCTGGCACTGGATGGTCGTGATCGGCCTCGGCACGGTGTGGATCCTGGACGGTCTGGAAGTGACCGTCGTCGGCAACATCGCCGGCCGCCTCTCCGAGCAGGGCAGCGGACTGCCCATCTCGTCCGCGCAGGTCACGGGCATCGCCGCGGCCCTGTACGTGGCGGGGGCCTGCTCCGGCGCGCCGTTCTTCGGACGGCTCACCGACCTCTTCGGCCGCAAGAAACTCTTCCTGATCACGCTGGCCGTCTACCTGGCCGCCACCGCCCTGACCGCGGTCTCCTTCTCCTCCTGGTGGTTCTTCCTCTTCCGCTTCCTGACCGGTTTCGGCATCGGCGGCGAGTACGCGGCGATCAACTCGGCCGTCGACGAGCTGATCCCGTCCACCTACCGCGGACGTGTCGACCTGCTCATCAACGGCAGCTTCTGGCTCGGCGCGATCGGCGGTTCCCTGCTGTCCATCGTGATGCTGGACACCGAGATCTTCCCCATGAACGTCGGATGGCGACTCACCTTCGCACTCGGCGTCGTCCTCGGCCTGGTCATCCTCCTCGTACGCCGTAACGTGCCGGAGAGCCCACGGTGGCTGTTCATCCACGGCCGGGGAGAGGAGGCGGAGCGGCTCGTCGCCTCCATCGAGAAGCAGATCGCCGACGAGAAGGGCGAGCCCCTCCCCGAGCCCGAGGGCGAGATCACCATCCACCCCCGCAAGAGCATCGGCTTCACCGAGATCGCCCGCACCGTCTTCTCGCGCTACCGGCGGCGCGCCATCCTCGGCCTCGCCCTCTTCATCGGCCAGGCGTTCCTCTACAACGCCGTCACCTTCGGTTTCGGCGCCATCCTGACCTCGTTCTTCGACGTGCCGACGTCCAGCACCGGCTACTTCTTCGCGGTCATGGCAGCCGGGAACTTCCTCGGCCCGCTCCTCCTCGGCAAGCTCTTCGACACCGTCGGCCGCCGCATCATGATCTCCGGCACCTATCTCCTCTCCGGCGCCCTCCTCTTCGCCACCGCCTGGCTCTTCTCCGCGGGCCACCTGACGGCCACCACGCTCACCGCCTGCTGGTGCGTGGTCCTCTTCTTCGCCTCGGCCGGTGCCAGCAGCGCGTATCTGACCGTCTCGGAGATCTTCCCCATGGAGACCCGGGCGATGGCCATCGCCTTCTTCTACGCGATCGGTACGGCCGCGGGCGGCATCAGCGGCCCCCTGGTCTTCGCCGGCCTGACCGAGTCCGGCGTGGTCGCCGACACGGCACTCGCCTTCTGCATCGGCGCCACCCTGATGTGCCTGGCCGGTCTCACCGCCGCCCTGCTGGCCGTACGCGCCGAACGCCGCTCCCTGGAGAGCATCGCCAGCCCGCTGTCCTCGGCCCCCAGCACCTGACCTGGCCCCTGCCCGCCCCGGTCCCAGCGCCACCCGTCGCACCGAGCCGGCTCTTGGCCGACTTCTTCCCCTCCCGGGCTGCGGTGCCGCGCCTCCCCGCCTACGTTGGAAAGATCATGACCGATACACAGACACAGAAGACCCTCGGCTCCCTGTCCGTCTCCCCGCTCTCGCTCGGCGGCAATGTCTTCGGCTGGTCCGCGGACGAGCCCCAGTCCTTCGCCGTACTGGACGCGTACGTCGCCGGCGGCGGCAACTTCATTGACACCGCCGACGTGTACTCGGCCTGGGTGCCCGGCAACAAGGGCGGCGAATCCGAGACCGTCATCGGCAACTGGCTCGCCTCCCGCGGCAACCGCGACCAGGTCGTCATCGCCACCAAGGTCGGCGCCCACCCGGACCACAAGGGCCTGGCCCCCGCCACCATCAAAGCCGCCGTCGACGAGTCCCTCACCCGCCTGCGCACCGACTACATCGACCTCTACTACACCCACTACGACGACGAGTCCCTCGACGTCTCCGACTTCCTCCCGGTCCTCGACGAACTCGTCAAGGCCGGCAAGGTCCGCGAAATCGCCGCCTCCAACATCTCGGCCCAGCGCCTCGAAGCGGCCCTGACCTTCTCCGCCGACGAAAACCTGGCCCGCTACGTCGCCGTACAGCCCCACTACAACTTGGTTTCCCGTGAAACATACGAGGGGGAGCTGGCCGACACCGCGGCCCGCCACGGCCTGGGCGCCGTCCCGTACTACGCCCTCGCGTCCGGCTTCCTCACCGGCAAGTACCGCCCGGACAGCGACGTGAACAGCGTCCGTTCCGAAAAGGCCGCCCATCACCTGTCCACCGACCGCGGCCGCAAGGTCCTCGCCGCCCTGGACACCGTGGCCGCCGCCCACCAGGCCGAACACGCCACGGTGGCCCTGGCCTGGCTGGCCGCCCAGCCCACGGTCACGGCCCCCATCGCCAGCGCCCGCACGGTGGACCAACTCCCGGCCCTGATGGCCTTGTCCGACCTCCACCTCACCGAGGACGAACTGACACTCCTCAACGAGGCCTCGGCCTGAAACCTCCGACCCGATTACGGGCTCGCACCACACACGAGGGCGGTCGCGTACCCGTAGGTACGCGACCGCCCTTCCCACTCCAACCTCGGACCCCTACTTCCGCCGGTCAGCAACCACCCAAGAAGCCGCCCCCACAATCCCCGCCACCGCAAACACCGACGGCCAGGCTCCCACCTTCTTGGCCAACGGATGCGACCCCGCAAACGCCGCCACGTACGCCCCACTCAACACCGCAGCAGCCTTCTTCCCAGCCTTCCGCTCCCACTCCCGAGCCGCCACAGCCCCCGCAGCAGCAAGCGCTACCCCACCAAGGGGCCGCTTCTTGGTCCAACGGGCTACGCCGTAGCCGCCTACGAGCCCAGTCGCAGCTATCACCGCCGACGGTACTTGTGCCATGTCCGGAACCTCCCTGTTAGAGAACCATCGCGCGCGACTCTACGCCGACGGGGCGGCGTAGGCCGGCAGCCGGGGCAGGGGGGCGGGGTGGCCTGGCAGCGCGCCCGGGAGACGGTTGTCCCGCCAGCCGCGCTGCCGGCCTGTTATATGAGGTGGCCCGCCCATAGGACGGGAATGGGACCCGTCGTTACGGCCGGCGGGAGGCAGCCACCTGGTACCAGGTCTGGCAGACCATCGCCACGGAGACCAGGACGACCACGGCCCAGATGTGCACCGGGTCGTGGGGCCAGCGGCCCGGAAGTACGAGGCTGCTCACCGGGCTGGCGCAGGCGTACAGAGTGAGCAGCGCCAGAGGAGCGCCATTGCGCGGGTTCGTGGGATCGTTGTTCATGCGTTTTACCTCCTTGTTTACAGGCACGGTGGTGACGCGGCGCCCGTCGCTTCTTCTGGGCAAAGTCGGAGCGGCGGGCCGTCTTCTGTCTGGGCACGGGTGCACAGACGGACCGGTACGGCTTGGGGCGTGATCGTGATCAGCCCCTCGTGGTGGCTCATCGCGGCGGGAGGGGCCCGGGGCCGCGGGGCGTCGGAGGCGCGGGCAGGATTCTGGATGACGGCTTTCCCTTTCGGTCAGTCGGGGACGTACGGGGTAGCGACGGTCAGGCGGGGTGGTGGCTGAGGGCGGCGTTGACGAGCGTGGCAGCGTCCTCGACCTGCTGGGCTTCGAGGAGCGTGCCGACGATGGACAGGACAGCCCGGAGATCACGGGCCGCGGCGCTGTTCAGCATCGCCTCGGCCGCGTCCGTACGGCCCGCGGTCCGGTATGCGGTAACCGCATCCCGGATTTCCACTGGAGCGTGTGTCCGGCCGGCGTGCCACAGGAAGGTAGCCGCGTCCGCGTCCCGCCCTGCGCGGAGGTGACCGAGAGCCTCGTCATCCGCGATGGGAGGAGGCGTCGGCGTCGCTTCCCGGGCGGTACGGGTTTCGGGGATGCGCGCCTGGGACGACGGCGGGACGGCCGCAGTGTCCTCGGGCGCGAGGAGGCTCTGCCGGGCCAGGACGGCTTTCCGGTACGTCTCCAGCACCTGTTCCAGCGGCGGAGGCGGCTGCCCCGTCACCTCCTGCGACTCCGCCGCGAGGCTCCAGAGTTTTCGCAGCAGGTCTCGCGACGGGGAGCGGCGCCCGGTCGTGTACTCCGTGAGCGTGGAAGGGGCGACAAAGACCGCTTCCGCGACAGCTCGCTGGCTCAGCCGCGTGCCGCGCGCCAGCGCGGCCAGTTCTGCGACGGTGCACGCCAGGTCCCGCGCTTCAGGTGTGAGGTCTGCGCGGGGTCTTGCACTCACCTGCCCTTTCGGCGGCACGGCTCGGATTCCCTTCTGCGAGTGCGGCGGGATAACGGGTAGATGGTCATGGAGAGGTATCCGGATTTCTCGGTCGGGCGTGTGCTGTGGCCGGAATTCTTGCACCGGGAGATCGGGAGAAGTCAATGCCGATCTGGCGCCGGTGTTACGCGCTGTCCGCTTCTCCGGCCCCGAGATCATCAAGTTACCCGACCTTAGCCCAGTCGGCGATACATGGCAGCGCGGAACCTGCCGAGCTGACGCCGCGCTTGGCGACGAGGAAGGATCAGGCGACCTTCCGAGAGTCGTCCGAAATGTGGCATTTCGAGGAAAGCGGAATGTTCGCATCCAGATTTCCCCGCGAACACCTGGACCGTTGCGCCGGTCATGCGCGGCGAGGCTGCCGGTGCCGGTGTGCATCGGAAACCTGCAGGTCAAAGCCCTCCGTCTCGCTTCCCTGCCTTCGCGTTCTGTTCGCACCTTGCTGTCGGTTGGTGCATGCACGGCGAAAAAAGTTCCCGCCGGTCGGTTGCTTCGGGGGGACCGGCAAGCTGGCAGCGGGGGGAAGGTGAAAGCCGGGTCTCGTTGCCGACTGCCCCGCGCTGGGCAACTTCTGTGATGCGCGCCACATATTCTTTGTCAAAATGGGGTGCGCTTACCTTGAGGGGGGCGGGAAGTCAATGCTTTCGTGTTCGCAATTTCGCGAATACGAAAGGGTGCTGGCGCGTTGAAAGGTGGCGCTCGTTGTGGATCCTGGAAGGGTGATCGGCGCCCGGGCTGGCGCTAGCGGCCCTGCGCGTGCGGCTGGCGGCGAGAATGAAGCGATTCAGTGAATTCACACAGTCACCTATGCTTTACGGAAAGTGAAAGGCGGTCCCCATGACACTGCCGTCCTGGGAGGACAAGAAACTCGGCACGATGAAGCGCGCTGCCCTGTGGCTCGTCACCGTTGTCGGCGAAGGCAACGTCTTCACCAAGGGTGAGCTGAGGGCCGCCTTCCCCGAGACGTCGCAGATCGACCGCCGTATGCGCGACTTGCGGGACCACGGGTGGCGGATCAGCACGAATCGTGAAGACATCAATCTTGAGCCGCACCAGCAGCGCTTCGTCTCCCAGGGGGAACCGGTCTGGGAGCCTGGGAAAGGCCGTTCCAAGTCGACGGCAGCCATCACGGCCACCCAGCGACGCGAGATCTTCGCGAGGGACGGGCACATCTGCCGGTCGTGCGGCATCTCGGCGGGTCAGGTGTACCCCGGTACGTACGAAGCCGCGCAACTGGACGTCGCCCGGCGTCCGGTGCGCGGGCCTGGAGGAGCGGCCGACGTGCAGCTCGTAACTGAGTGCAACCGGTGCCGGGTGGGCGGCCGCGAACTGACGGCAGACCTCACGGCCGTCCTCGACGCCGTACGCCGACTCGGCCCGATGGAGCGCAAGCTCCTGGCCGGCTGGGTGGAGAAGGACCGTCGAGAATTCAGCGAGCTGGAGCAGACCTGGGCCGGCTACCGGACGCTGCCCGAGGAGTCGCGGGCCCAGGTGCGCAAGCAGCTCGGCCTTGAGGAAGGCCTCTAGCCAGGCCGGCTGGAGAGCCCCGTGATTGTTGAGAGCCAGGAGAACGGAACGTGAGCATGGACTTCGGACGTCCGCCGAAGGCGGAGGCCAACCAGGAACTGGTCCGGCAGCGGCTGAAGGAGGCTGAGTCGGCGGCCGGCACCAGGGAAAGCCTCACGGTTGAGTGGCGGAGCCAGCCCCTGCACGTCGAGGTCATCGACATGCCGGTGGCCGACCTTTACTACAACCCGGGCACGCACCGCATCAGGGCCCAGCGTGACCACGATCCGGGACTCGACGCTGAGCTGCAGAGCGACCCCTGGAGCGACCGCAGCCAGGACTACCTGCATCACCTCTTGAAGTCGCTGCCGGCTGATCCGTCGAAGGATGATCCGGATTTCATCGTCCTGATGGAGAGCCTGCGCGACTTCCGGCAGAACGACCCCGGTCTCATCACACGCGACGGTGTGCTGGTCAACGGCAACACCAGGCGAGCCGCGCTCAAGGAGCTGGGTGTCGCGCACATCCGGGTCGGGGTGCTTCCGGAATCGTGTACCTGGGACGACGTCAACGCGGTAGAGCTGTCGCTGCAGCTCCGTAAGGACCACCGCCGCGAGTACTCCTACATCAACCGGCTGCTGGCCATCGATGAGCAGGTTGAGCTCGGCCGTGCCACCGCTGACATCGCGCGTGACTTCCGGATCAAGAAGGAAACCTGTGAGCAGGACCAGTGGATCCTGACCTGCCTGCGCGACCTCATCGAGCGAAGCAAGAGCGAGGGGACCGGGCTGCGGCTGCTTGATTTCGAGCAGCACCAGGAGAAGCTGCGCGAGCTGCACCGCCGGTATGTCAAGGAGGCGAGGGTCAGCAAGGCCAACGCTGATGCGATGAAGGAGTACCGGCTGGCAGCCATGGTCCTGGGCTTTTCCAAGACGGACGTGCGGCTGATCGAGCCGGATTTCGCACGCCGGTACCTGGACCAGCGTCTGCCGGACGAACTGAAGACGGAGGCCACCACCACCAGCTCGGTTGCGATCCCGGGCCTCGGCAGGACGATGAAGTCCGTGGACTCCAGTGTGACGGTGGCCAGGACGCTGACTGACACGGTTCTGCGGGCGAAGGCGGTCAGCCCTGCGGCGAGCGGAGTGTCCGCTGAGCGTGTGCAGGTGGCTTCGCATACCTTCTCGGTTGCCCGTGAGGCGTTTGAGGAGGCTCTGGTGCCGGCGGGCAAGGACGCGCGTATCCGCAAGCGCAAGCAGGCTGCCCCCGGCCGCATCACCGACGCGTGCCAGGACATCGAGCAGTGCGTCACGGACCTGGTGATGGCCCGGGCGTCGCGGAGCCTCGATGAGGAGGCCTTCGACGAAGCGGTGCTGAAGCTGCGGGACAGCCTCGGGAAACTGGCCGTCGAGTCTGCCCGTAGCATCGAGGTGCCCGGAGACGGGGTGGAGTGGCTGCTGGGTGCGGTGAAACAGGAGGAGTGACGGCCGATGGCGGATGAGCAGGAGCCGTCGCTGCGCATCGGGTTCGATGTCACCCGTACCAAGGCGGCTCTGCGCGTCAGCCCAGCCCACCAGAGCGATCTTGCGCAGCTGGCGGGCTGGTTTCCTGCCAGCACCCGCAGTGGCCCGCTTGCCGTAGAAGTCGATCTCGACGACTTTCTCGTTGGTCTGGAAGCACTGGGCACCTGGCCGTCACCGGAAGATGTCGAGTGGGAAGACGCGCTGGCCGACCTCGTCGGCAGCGTGCTGGACGATGCTGAGGCAGCCGAACAGGCGCTGGCCGGTGAGGCGGGCGCCGCAGTCGTCGCGGACGACGTCCCTTCCCTGCTGGGCGTCGGCTGGAAGGCTGACCTCACGTCCTTCCAGCGGCGCGACATCGCGCACCTGCTGTCCATGCGGCACGGCGCGAACTTCAGCGTGCCGGGAGCTGGAAAGACCCGTGTCGGGCTGGCGGTCTACGCGGCGATGCGCGCACGGGGAGAAGCCAGGCGTCTCCTTGTAGTCAGTCCGAAGTCAGCCTATGAGTCGTGGCTCTTCGAGAGCGCGGCTTGCTTTGAGGAGCCGCTCGCTGCCGAGGTCATGTCCAAGAGCCCCGACCTCGGTACAGAACTGCTCCTTGTGAACTACGAACGGCTCGACCGCTCGCTGGCCCAGCTCGCTGCCTGGCTGCGGGCGGCTCCGTCGATGGTGATTCTCGACGAAGCACACAGAATGAAGCTGGGCGCTAACGGGGTGTACGGGAGTGCCTGCATGCTCCTGGGCCCGCTCAGCCGCCGACGGCTCATCCTGACTGGTACGCCGGCTCCCAACGGTGCCCGGGACCTGGAGAACCTGCTGTCTTTCGTCTGGCCGGGGCACGGCAGGCGCGTGGTGACCAGCGCGGTAAATGGCGGCGATCTGGCATACGCCAGCAAGATCCTGCGCCCGCTCTTCACGCGTACTACCAAGCACGAACTCGGTCTCCCCCCCTACGAGACCAAGATCCGGTACGTAGATCTCCCGGACCTGCACCGGGAGATCTACGATGCGCTGATCGGCCGTTTCACGGCCAGGGCAGAGGCTTCACGCGACGACTTCGACGCGTTGGGCAAGGCGCTGATGCGACTGCTCATGGCGGCTACCAGCCCCGCACTGCTACGGGAAGGCAGTAGCAAGTACGAGCCCCTCGCCTACCAGGTGCCGCCACTGGACGTCCCGGAAGGCGACTCGCTGTACGAGCTGATGCAGAACCTGCCCAGCTATGAGGTGTCCCCGAAGTACTCGGAAGCGCTGAGCCTGCTGGCTGAGAATGCGGCTGCTGGCCGGAAGACGCTGGTGTGGTCGACGTTCGTACGCAGCCTGACCACGATGGAACACCTGTTTGCCGACTATGGGCCGGCCATGGTCCATGGAGGCACCGCTGACCGCGAGGAGCAGATCCAACGCTTCCGGAACGATCCGGACTGCATGGTACTGCTGTCCAACCCGGCGACCCTGGGCGAAGGAATCAGCCTTCACCAGGTGTGTCATGACGCGATCTACGTGGACCGGGATTTCATGGCGGGACGGTTTCTGCAGAGCCTGGACCGCATCCACCGGCTGGGCCTCGCCCCGGAGACTGAGACGCGTGTCACTGTGCTCGCGGCCACCGGCACGGTTGATGAGGTCGTGGCCCGCCGCATGGAAGAAAAGCTGGAGTTCATGGGCGGCATCCTCGATGACCCCTCCGTCCGCCAGCTAGCTGACCTGCAGGAAGAACCCTCTGTCGCAGGCGGTATGGACGCGGCTGACGTGCGGGCGCTGCTGCGGCACCTGGGGGTCGCAGGGCGGTTGTGACCTCGGGCGTGACGTCTTCATACTGCTGCGGTGGTTGCCACGAAGCGATGATGAGCGTCGGCTGAGTGCATCATGATGTTCCCTGACGCCTGACGCCTGACGCCTGACGCTGTGCTACTGGCTTTGACGTAGTCGGCACGCGGTGCGGCAATACTGAGAGGCGTTTGCCGTGTTGTCAGTGCTGACAGCAGCGGCGCGAACGAGTGCCGCACACTAGTGGAGGCCGAGTTCCAGTGGAGGCCGGGTTGTTGTCAGTGGCGTCTGTCACCCTCTGTGAAGGCGGACTGCAAGATGTGTCCGCCGTGGCACGTAGGAAGGAGGGTGCATGACCCGCACTGAGTCCAAGTTCACCTCTGTGGAGATCTGTGCTGGAGCCGGGGGACAGGCGCTGGGGCTGCACCAGGCAGGTTTCCGCCACCACGCGCTGATCGAGATCGACAAGCACGCGTGCGCGACGCTGGAACTCAATGTCACGAAGGAGAACGGCTGGGGCGACTGCCAGGTCATTCCCGCCGATCTGACGACGTTCGACCCAGCGGAGCTCAAGCTGGAGCCCGGCACGCTGGACCTCCTTGCCGGCGGTGTGCCGTGCCCGCCCTTCTCGGCCGCGGGCAAGCAGCTGGGTCCGGACGACGAGCGTGACCTGTTTCCCACCATGCTCAATATGGTGAGCTTCCTGAAGCCCAAGGCCGTCATGATCGAGAATGTGCGCGGCCTTCTCGAACCGCCGCAGAAGTTCGAGGCCTACCGCGAGGGTGTGATCAAGGCACGCCTCCGCGAAGAGGGCTATGTCATCTGTGACTGGCGGGTTATCGAGGCTTGTGACTACGGGGTGCCGCAGCTAAGGCCCCGCGCCATCCTCGTAGCGATGCGGCCGGAGTTCGCTGGCCACTTCACCTGGCCGGACCCGAAGAAGATCAAGCTGGTTACCGTAGCGGAAGCGCTGGAAACTACGATGCGGGAGCGCTTCGGTGAGTCGCCGGAGGGAAAAAAGGCGTTCGAGCGCTGGCACAAGGCTGCCAGCGGTGGTGTAGCTCCCACCCTGGTGGGCGGCTCGAAGAAGCACGGCGGCGCAGATCTCGGGCCCACACGGGCGAAAAAGGCCTGGCTCAAGCTCGGGGTCGATGCCATGGGTGTCGCCAATGAACCCGACAAAATGACAGACCCGGACCGGGACCTTTACAGCAAAGACAAAAGCGGCCAGCCGCTCGGTCCGAAGCTGACCGTCACCCAGGCTGCGATCATCCAGGGATTTCCCAGGGAATGGAATTTCTCGGGCCGTAAGACAGCAGCTTATCGGCAGGTTGGAAACGCCTTTCCGCCCCCGGTGGCGCGTGCTATCGGCGAGCAGATTATCGTCGCCTTGGGGAAGGGGCTGAAAGCTCCCTTCCCCGTCAAGGAGACACTTGAGCGAGAAGCGGCCAAGGAAGCAGAAGCGGCGAGGAAGGCGCGGGAAGCGGCGTTGTTCGAGCTTCCAGCCCAGTCAACGCTGATCTCTGCGGAGCCTGCTGACCGTGCTGGCGATCTTGAGGGCGCAGTCGCCCGGTGACTCGTGCTCCCAGAACCGGAGGATGGTCCAGCCTGCCTCGGTGAGCTGCTTGTCGGTGTCCCGGTCGCGTGCCATGTTCCGTGCGACTTTGTCCGACCAGTAGCCGGGGTTGGTCTTCGGCGGGACATAGTGCTCTGGGCACCCGTGCCAGTAGCAGCCGTCGATGAAGACCGCGACCTTCGCCGGGCGGAAGACCATGTCGGCTGTCCGGCGAAGGTCTGGGAGGGGCCTCGCTGCCACGCGGTACCGGAGCCCCTGGGCGTGTACGAGCCGCCGGATGAGCTGTTCCGGCTTGGTGTCCCGGCTTCGGATGGCCTGCATGTTGCGCCGCCGGGCGGCGGACGACGCCCAGGAGCCGTCTGGCGGAGTCCACGCCTTGCCAGCAGGAGGCTCCTGACCCTGATCAGAGCTGTTCTTGTCAGTCACGGTTCTTCTCAGTGTGCTTCGGGAGGAAGGGCGCTGTCACGGGCGGGTCCTCCGGCGTCGCAAGGACCCATGCCCGGTCATCGAGGATTACACGCGGTTGGCCTTCGTGGTGGGCTGCTGCTTCAGCAACTCGGAAACTGACGAGCTCGCCGACCCGGGGCACGGGAGCGCCGAGTGCGCGTGCGACGGCCTGATGGCTGCTGTAGTGCCCCGGGATGAGGATGCCTTCTTCGCGGAGGACGGTCCGTGCGCGGCCTTTCGCCTCACGTACCCGGGCCATGTAGTCGCTCTGCTGGGCCACGGTGCGCACAACACCTCTGCCGATGGGGCGGAGCTGAACGCGGCGGAAGAGTTCGATAACTCTCGCCTGACCTGTGGGAAGCCCGAGAATCTTTTCTCGGGTTTCCGGGTCCAGGTGCAGCAGAACGTTTTCCGGCAGCGGAGCGTCCTGCCAGAGCCAGTAGATCTTGTTGCGGTGCTCAGCCTTGATGGCCAGCTTGCGGTCCCGGTTATTGCCTTTGTTCAGCAGTTCCGGGCGGATTCGGAGCAAACCAGCGCTCCAACGGCTTTTCCTGTCGTCGGCCCAGACCAGCAGACAGATGTGATTCTCGGCTTCGGGTGGAATCATCCACCCTCCGAATTTCTGGGAGTACTTGCAGTCGACCTGGATTCCGGCTATCCGGTAGTCCGTGACGTCGCCGTCGGCGAAATTGAACTCGCGCTGCAAATTGATCTCAACGATTGATCCAGCGTGCGTCTTTTCCGTCTTGGAAAGTGTATTCCAGTCGTAGCGCCCTGTGGCTTCACCGTTGAGTAGCTGGTCAATGGTGTCGCGCAGTACTCGGGCGAATCGCTCACCCTGGGGATCAAGCTGCCGGAGATGTTCGCGGACAGCGACGAGTTCGCTGTCCGTTTCGGCTAGGGCTACGGCCACGGTGTTCGCGGCGGCCGAATGGTCCAGCGGAAGCATGACGTCACCTCATCAACCAGCTGGCACCACACCAGCGTCCGGCTCACGAGCCTGCCATAGCCGGGAACTTGCTGTGTGCCGCTGTCCAGCCGCAGGCACGCCGCCCGCGCTACTGGCACTGATGGATCAGTGGTTCCAGGGCGGCATGTGCGGCGTGGGCCCTGCTTGCGGAGTCGATGGCGCCGGGCCGGGCACCGGCCGGTGTGTCACATGTAGTGCCTGTAGCAGTGCCGGGTGGGCCAAGGGTTTGTGTTGCCACAGGTGGTAGAGGAGGGCCTGTTCTTGGGTGGGGAAGGTGGGGGTGGGGCCGGTGCGGTGGGCCTGGCGGCGCAGGAAGGCCAGGGAGGTGGCCACGGCGGCGTATTCGGTTACGGCGCGGGCGGCGGTGGGGCCGTGGGTGCGGCGGGCTATGTCGCGGGCCACCGAGCGGGTTTTGAGGGAAGAGAGGGAGATGGGCTCGGTGGGGGAGAGCCAGCCGGTGGTGACGTACGGGGGGAGGTAGGTGCGCAGGGCGAGGAGTTCGCGGTGGCGGGCCCAGATGGCGAGCCAGGTCAGGGCCGCGAAGACGGGCAGCATGAAAAGGCCGTAGACGGTGAGGAAGCCCAGGTCGCCGAGGGTGGTGGCGGCGTTCCAGATGGAGTGCAGGAGGACGGCGGTGGCCAGGCCGAGGAAGGGCAGGGCCAGGCGCAGCGGCCGGCGGCGCGGGTAGCTGGTGGCGGCTATGCCGAAGGCCAGGCCGGTGAGCATGGTGAAGAGCGGGTGGGCGAACGGCGACATGATGATGCGGACGAAGAACGTGCCCGCGGTGAGGGAGTCGAGCCCGGTGTGGCCGAGGGACTGGTCCTGGCCGAAGGCGTTGCCCAGGTAGAGGATGTTCTCGGTGAAGGCGAAGCCGGTGGCGGTGATGCCGGCGAGGACCAGGCCGTCCGTGACGCCGCCGAAATTCTGGCGGCGGAAGAGGTAGAGCAGGACGACCGCGGCGGCCTTGACGGTCTCCTCTATGACCGGGGCGAAGACGGTCGCGCCCCAGGTCTGGGCGTCCTCGGGGGAGAGGGTGGAGAGGTTGTTCTCCAGCCAGTTGGTCGCCAGGCCGTTGGCCAGGAGCGCGACGAGGGTGGCCGCGCAGGCACCCCAGGCGAAGGCGAAGACCAGGTTGCGGCGGGGTTCGGGGTCTATCCGGTCCAGCCAGCAGAAGCCGGCGATGAGGACGGGTACGGGGAAGACGGCGAGGCCGAGGCCGACGAGGAAGCCCTCGGTACCGGTCTGCTGGCGGACCATCGCCAGGATGATCACGCCGGAGAGGGCGAGGAGCGAGAAGAGGGCGACGGCGCGCGCTGTCCTGCTGTGCCAGGGCGCCGGGCGGCGGCGCGGTGCGTAGTGCCACTGCGCCGCCGCGGGCGACGCGGCGGGGGCGGCGTAGCGCGGATCGGGCGCGTACGCCGGTTTCGGCGGAAGCGGAGGCGGCTGCGGCGGATTCACCCATCGACCCTAACCACCGTGGGGCGGGCTATGCCGGGCGCCGCCTGAAGAGGAGGTCGTGGACGACGTGGCCCTTGTCCAGACCCTGCCCCTCGAACTTGGTCAGCGGGCGGAAGTCCGGGCGTGGGGCGAAGCCGGAGTGGAGGTTTTCCAGTGTCGGCTCGGCGGCGAGGACGTCCAGCATCTGCTCCGCGTACGGCTCCCAGTCCGTCGCGCAGTGGACGATAGCGCCGGGGGCGAGGCGGGTCGAGGCCAGGGCGATGAATTCCGGCTGGATCAGACGGCGCTTGTGGTGGCGCTTCTTGGGCCACGGGTCCGGGAAGTAGACGCGCAGGCCGGCGAGGGAGGCGGGGGCGAGCATCTCGCGGAGCAGGATGATCGCGTCGCCGTTGGCCACGCGGATGTTGGACAGGCCGTTGCGTTCCGCGAGGCCGAGCAGGTTGCCCTGGCCCGGGGTGTGGACGTCGCAGGCGAGGATGCCGGTGTCCGGGTCGGCGGCGGCCATCTGCGCCGTGGCCTCGCCCATGCCGAAGCCGATTTCGAGGACGACCGGGCGGCCCTCGAAAAGCTCGTTCAGGTCGATCCTGGAGAGGCCGTCGATGTCCAGGCCCCACTTCGGCCACAGGCGCCGCAGCGCGTCGGCCTGCCCGGGGGAGACCCGGCTGCGCCGGGGCTGGAAGGACCGGATCCGCCGCTCGTGGTGCGAGCCGGCCGGGTCGGCCGCGGGGCCGGTGCCGTCGGGGAACATGGGCTCGGTGCGGGGGCGCGGGTGGGGGCGCGCGGCGCCGTCACGCGGGGCGTGAGCCTGTGCGGTCTCCGCGGACCGGTCAGTCGCGAGCCGGGGAGTGGCGTCAGGGCCGGGTTCGGGGGCGGACTCGGGGCTGGACTCGGGGGCGGTACCGGTTTCGGCGGCAGGACCGGGCTCTGCGGCAGGACCGGGCGTTGCGGCGGTACCGGGCTCGGTACCGGGGCTGGGTTCGGCTGCCGCGCCGGGGGCGCCGGGGCCGGGCTGGGCTGCTGCTCCGGGCTCGGCGGCAGGGCTGGACTCGGGGGTGGCGGGGTTCTCGGACACAGTGGGTCGATTCTACGGGCGCGGTGCGGTCCGGGACGGGTGCGGCGGCGGCCGGAAGTGGAGGCCGGGGTGGGGGCTGGAGGTGGAAGCCGGAGGCGGCGCGGCGCAGTGTCAGCTGGACACCGCCGCCTGCTCGCCGGTCACCGCCGCCTGCTCGCCGGACACCGCTGGCTTCTCGGCCGGTGACCGTCGCCTTCTCGGCCAGACGCGGCCTTCGGCATCGCGAGGACCTGCGCGGTGCTCGGCCGGGCGTGGCCTTGGGCATCGCGAGGACCTGCGCGGTGCTCGGCCGGGCGTGGCCTTGGGCATCGCGAGGACCTGCGCGGTGCTCGGCCGGGCGTGGCCTTGGGCATCGCGAGGACCTGCGCGGTGCTCGGCCGGGCGTGGCCTTGGGCATCGCGAGGACCTGCGCGGTGCTCGGCCAGACGCGGCTTTCGGCATCGCGAGGACCTGCGCGGTGCTCGGCCAGACGCGGCCTTCGGCATCGCGAGGACCTGCCTGGTGCTCGGCCGGGGGCGGCTTTCGGCATTTGCGGGGCCCGCCTGGTGCTCGGCCGGGCGCGGCCTTCAGCATCGGCAGGGCCCCGCCTGGTCCTCGGCCGGACATCGCCTCCCGCATCGCCAGACCCCGCCCGCTCTCAGCCAGCCGACCCCTCCAGCATCGCCAAGGCCCGCCCGGCAATCTCCCTGCCGATGGGGAGGGAGGCTGTGGCGGCGGGGGACGGGGCGTTGAGGACGTGGACGATGGAGGGGGTTTCCGTGATGAGGAAGTCGTCGGCGAGGGTGCCGTCGGGCAGGACGGCCTGGGCGCGGACGCCGGCGGGGGACGGCCGTAGGTCCTCTTCGCGGACCGCCGGCAGCAGGCGGCGGACGGCCTCGGTGAAGGCGCGGCGGGAGAGGGAGCGGCGCAGTTCGCCCGCGCCGTAGCGCCAGTGGCGGCGGGCTATGTGCCAGGAGCCGGGGTACGCCAGGGTGCCGGTCAGGTCGGCGGGGCGGACGGTGCGCCAGTCGTACCCCTCGCGGGCGAGGGCGGGGACGGCGTTCGGGCCGATGTGGACGGAGCCGTCGATGCCGCGGGTGAGGTGGACGCCGAGGAACGGGAACGCGGGGTCGGGGACCGGGTAGACCAGGCCGCGCACCAGGGAGGTGCGGGCCGGGGCGAGGGTGTAGTACTCACCGCGGAAGGGGACGATGCGCATCCCCGGCGCGTCACCGGCCAGGCGCGCGACACGGTCGCAGTGGAGGCCGGCGCAGTTGATCAGGACGCGGGCGCGGAAGACCGTGTCGGAGGAGGCGCGCCCCGCCGCACCCAAGGAGGTGCGCCCCGCCGCACCCAAGGAGGTGCGCCCCGCCGCACCCGAGGAGGTGCGCCCCGCTGCCCCCAAGGAGATTCGCCCCGCCGCGCCTGAGGAGGCACGGGCTGCCGCACCGGCGGAGGCATCGGAGGCATTGTGCGCCGTACGCGCCGTACGGGCCGTGTCTGAGTCCGTACGCGCCGTACGGGCCGTGCCTGAGTTACGGGCCGTTCCTGAGTCCGTACGGGCCGTTCCTGAGTCCGTACGGGCCGTACCGCCCGCCCCGCGCATCGGGCCGCCCGCCCTGCGCCCCGAACCGAACCCCCCACGCTTCCCGCCCACCACAGCCCGCACCGCCACCCGTCCCGCCCGGCGACCGATCGCGGTGGCCTCGGAGTCGTACACGACGCGGGCGCCCGCGTCCGTCGCCAGGGTGGCCAGGCAGCGGGCCACCGCGCCGAAGTCGGCGATGCCGGTGGTGCCGACGTGGATGGCGGCCAGGCCGCTGACCTCGGGTTCGTACGCGGCGATCTGGGTGGGGCCCAGTTCGCGCACCGGGATGCCGTGCTCCCGGCCGCGCTGGATCAGGCTGTGCAGGCGGGGCAGCTCGGCGCGGTCGGTGGCGACGATCAGCTTGCCGGTGACCTCGTGCGGGATGGCGTGGTCGAGGCAGAACTTGACCATCTCCGCGGAGCCCTGGAGCGCGAAACGGGCCTTGAGGGAGCCGGGCGGGTAGTAGATGCCGCTGTGGATCACGCCGCTGTTCCGGCCGGTCTGGTGGCGGGCGGGGCCGGGCTCCTTCTCCAGGACCACCACTCGCGTGCCGGGGGCGGCACGCGTGATCGCGTAGGCCGTCGAGAGCCCCACGATCCCGGCACCGATCACCAGCACATCGCAGTCGTACGCCACCACAGCACCTCCCCGAGAACCAGACGTATCCCATCATGACCGGGGGGACTGACAACGGGCCGGGAGCGGGGGAGCGTCGGAGCCCGGCCCGCGCCCACGCGTTCCACCGCGCGCCCCGCCCGAGCCAGGGCAGAAGCAGGAGCCAGGGCAGAAGCAGGAGCCAGGGCAGAAGCAGGAGCCGGCGCAGGAGCACGATCCGGAGCCGCCGCAGGAGCAGGAGCCAGCCCCTGAGCAGGAGCCGACGCCGCAGCCCAGCCCGCGCGCCCCCGCGCCCGCCCTCAACCCCGGCTCTCCGCCCTTAAGCCGCCGCTCCCGCCCTTACTCCAGCTCCCTCCAGTTCCCTACAGCTCCCGCCAGCTCCCGTCAGCTCACGCCGGCGCAACCAGCAACGGCCGCGCCCTCTCACGCAGCTCCACCACCCGGGGCTCGTCCCCGTACGGCTCCAGGCGGTGCAGGAGGTCGCGTACGTACTCGGTGGTGCGGGCCGACGAGATGCGGCCGGCCACCTCGACCGCCCGGGTCCCGGCCGCGCAGGCGGCGTCCAGGTTGCCGGACTCCAGCTCGGCCACCGCCGAGACGACCAGCCGCAGGCCGTGCGAGCGGACGTACTCCTCCGTCGGGCGGGAGAGCGCCTGCTCCGTGAAGCGGCGCACCTGGCGGGGCAGCCGCAGGTCGCGGTAGCACTCGGCGGCGTCGGCGGCGAAGCGCTCGTACGAGTAGAAGTCCAGCCAGGACGGGTCGGGGTCGCCCTCGCGGGAGCGCTCCAGCCAGCCCTCGGCGGCCTTGAGGGCGACCTCGCAGGCGCGCGACTCGTTGGCCTTGGCCTGCGCCCGCGCCTCGACCAGGCGGAAGAAGCTCATCGTGCGGGCCGTGGCCAGGCCGCGGTTGCGCTCCAGGGCCGCCTGCGCCAGGTCGACGCCCTCGTCGGCGAAGCCTCGGTAGGTCGCCTGGAGCGACATCGAGGCCAGGACATATCCCCCCAGCGGGACGTCGGCGGCGGCACGGGCCAGGCGCAGCGCCTGGATGTAGTACCGCTGGGCCGCCTCCTGCTGGCCGGTGTCGAAGGCCATCCAGCCGGCGAGCCTGGTCAGTTCGGCGGTCGCCCCGAAGAGGGCTCTGCCGACCTCGTCGCTGTACGAGGAGAGGAGCAGCGGCGCGGCGTCCACCCGCAGGCACTCGGGCACCATCGAGGAACGCCAGTCGCCACCGCCGTACTTGGAGTCCCAGCGGCGCGCGTCCTCGGCGGCCTCCCGCAGTTTGGTGACGTCGCTGTGGCCGACGTGCAGCGGGGCGGTGTCGGCCCCGGTGGCGCCGTCCCTGGCGCCCGTCGAGCCGTTGCCGTCCCGTACGTCCCGCAGTTCGGTCGCTTCCCGGGCGACCGAGCTGTCGGCCGGGGATATCAGCCAGCGGGACGCGGGGGTCGCGTACGCGCTCACCGAGAAGGATCCGGCCAGGCTCTGCCAGATGCCCCCGCCGCCGCGGCGTCCGGCCAGGTCGAGGCGGTACAGCTCGGTCGCGGAGCGGACGGCGGCGCCCACGTCGCGGGGGAAGGCCAGGCCCACTTCCGGGGCCGGGTCGGCGTCGGCCAGCCCGATCTCGTGGAGCGGCACCGGCCGGCCGAGCTTGCCGGCTATCGCGGCCGCGATCAGATGGGGCGCGGCGCCCTGCGGCACCATGCCCTTGGACACCCACCGGGCGACCGACGTCTTGTCGTAGCGAAGCGTCAACCCGCGCTGCGCCCCGAGGTCGTTGACCCGGCGGGCGAGCCCGGCATTGCTGATCCCCGCGAGGGCGAGAACGGTGCCGAGCTTCTCGTTCGGCCCGCGTATATCCCTTGACATGCGCACCCCTCGACACAGCGACGGCCGCCCCGCTACCCCGGGGCATGCGTCCACCCAGAGTAGTTCGCCGAATCCCGACCGTTAAGTGCCGATGTCCCGGATGGCGGGTTTCAAGTCCAAGCGGGTGGAAGGGGTTTGGCATGTGCTCCGGGTACGTGTTGCCGTGCGCCCGTGTGTGCGCGCTGGCCACTGCGGGACGGGAGCGCTTCCATGGGATCTGCGTGGGTCGGCCCGCTGCACTGGATCCAGTGGGCTGGGGGACACCGCCACCTCATTCCCCGCGGGTGGCGGTCCGGTCCGGGGGGCGAGTCCCGCCTCCCGGACTGTCGCATGTGCGGGACGGGCCCGTCGGAGTCGGCCTGAAGGGCGTCCGCTTGGCTGTGGCGGTCGGGAGGGCGCCCGGCCGCTCGGTACGGGGGTCGAGGGGTGTTCGTGACCGTGCGGCACGGTGCGCTTGGGGCGTCCGTGGCCGTACGGTACGAAGGCCCGGAGGGTGATCGTCCGGCCCCGGGGGTGAGGCCGCCGGTGGTCGGCCGGTATCGGGCCAACGGTGGTGCCCGCCGCAGATTTTGGCCGAAAATCGACGTACGAGGGTTTGCCGGCGGAACAAAGCGATCGTCCGGGGGTGTGCCTCCGGGCCGGTGCCGAACTCCTGTCACCACCCGCCACCTCCCCGCCTCCGGGCGGAGGGCCGCGAAGGGCCCTTCATACACCACCGCGGCCCCTTGAGGGCACCGCGCACCCGGAACACGGCCCGAACGCATGCCGGACCAGGCCCGCCCGAGAGCGGTAACGTCTTCCGAACACCCCCGTACACAGGCGCTCTTTGGTGCCTCCCGAGCGCCCCTGTCGTGGCAGCATGGTCCGCGCAACAGCTTGGCAACGGCTTGGCAATCCGCTGTGCGGGGCGGCGGTCCGGTCCACCTTGCCGACCACCGGGGGCGCTCCCCCGGGTGGACCGGCTTCCGCGACGGCGGACGGACGGGGGCCGCCCGGCGGCGGCGAACAGGGTGGAGGCGGCGATGCGCTGGTTGGTGGGGTGGAGCAGTACCGCCACGGGGGCGGACCCCACCGAGGAGGCCCGGACGCTCGTTCCCGTAGGTGCCCAGCTTTTGTGGGGCGACCCCGACCCGCTGTGGGCGGTCGGCGACTGGCGTCCCGACGAGGTGCGCGTGGTCCAGGCCGACGCGCAGACCCGGCTCGCCGTCTTCGGAGTGTGCGGCGCCACCGACGACCAGCTGCGCGTCGGCCTCTTCGCGGCCCGGGGCGGCGCGCTGCGCCACCTCACCGCCTGGCCCGGCAGCTACACGGCCGTCGTCCAGGTCGGCCGGCGCGTGACGGTCACCGGCGACCTGGCGGGCGCCCGGCCGGTCTTCCACACCTCGTGGGCGGGCGGTACGGCGTACGCCACCGCCGCCCTGCCGCTCGCCGACCTGATCGAGGCGGGCCTCGACATCGGGCACCTGGCCGCGCTGCTGGCCTGCCCGGACGCGCCGGAGGCACTGGGCGCGGGCACGCCGTACGAGGGCGTACGGCGCGTACCGCCCGGCCACGCGCTCGTCCTGCGCGGCGGCAGCAGCGACATCACCTCGTACGAGCCGACGGCCTCGCTGGCGGTGGCGGCCCCCCAACTGCCGCCGGAGCAGGCCGTCGACGGGGTGCGGGACGCGCTGATCGAGGCGGTACGGGCGCGGCTGGCCGGGGTCCGGCACGCCCCGGACCCGGACGGCCTGGGCGGGCTGGACCCGGGTCCGGTGCCGGGCATGGGGCCGGCCGAGCGGCGGGCCGCGCGCGGCGCTCCGGCCCCCGGCTTCGGTGCCGACCTTTCCGGAGGGAGCGCTTCCGCCACCCTGGCACTGCTCGCGGCCGGGCTGCCCGGGGTGCCGGGCACGGTCAACGGGCGCGGTGAGCGCCTGCTGGCCGTCACGTTCAACGACCGCGCCACCCATGGAGGACAGCCGTACCGCGAGGCCGAGTTGGAGCGGGCCCGGAGTATGGCGGCCAATCCGCGCCTCCACCACGTGGTCGTCGCGGCGGGCGAGGAAGCCCTTCCGTACGCGGACCTCGAAAGCGGGCCGCTCACGGACGAGCCGGGCCCGTCGCTGATCACGGCCGGCCGCCACCGGCGGCGCCTGCTGGCGGGGAGCGCGGACCACTTCGTGGGCGCCGGCGCGCGGCAGGTCCTGGACGCGCACCCCGCGCGCCTGGCGGACCTCCTCATGGACCGCCGCAGGCGCCACCTGCTGCGGCCGGTCACGGCGCTGGCCAAGGCCGACGGTCCGCTGTCGCAGTCCGCCCTGGTCCCGTTCACCGTCTACCGCGCCGCCCGGAAGCTGGCCCGTACGCCCTACGGGGTGGGCATCGCCGAGACGGCGACGCGCCTGAGGGAGCGGCAGTTCTCCGACGAGGTGGCGGGCGGCGGAGCGGTGGACGCCTCGCTGGCGGCGCTCTCCTGGTGCCGTCCCGGGCCCGCGGCGCGGTGGCTCACGGGGGAGGCACTGGCCGAAGTATCGGTTCGCCTCACGGCCGCGGCCGACCGGGCGCCTGCGGTGGGGCGCCCTGGGGAGCGCCGGGCGCGCGCCGCGCTGGCCCGGCACGCCGCCGACCACCGGATCTTCGAACAGGCCGCCGAGGTACGGAACCAACGGCTGCACGCGCCCTTCCTGGACAACCAGGTGGTGCTGGCCTGCCGCGCGCTGCCGGACACGCTGCGCGTGCAGCCGGGGGCGCGGGCGGCCGTGCTGCGCGCCGTCCTGTCGGGCGCGGGCGTCCGCGACCTGCCGCCCGGCTGGGGCGCCACCTCGCACCTCACCCACGCCGCGGCCGTACGGGCGGGCCTGCGCACCTCGATCGGGGACGTGGTCGGCCTCTTCGACACCCCGCTGCTGGCCGACGCGGGCCTGGTCGAGGCACGCGTCGTACGCAAGGCCCTGCGCGCGGCGGCCGAGGGCGCCCCGCTGCCCCTGGACGGCCTCGCCGAACTCGTCTCCACCGAGCTGTGGCTCCGCCGCCTGCTCGCCCGGCGCGGCACCTGCTGGACCGGCACGGCCGCGCCCCGGCGGCGCGCGGTGGCGGGCGGGGTTGCGCCCCGGACGAGTCTTTGAAGGGCGCCGGACAAATCGTCGCAAGCCGTTGCATCAGACAAGAGCGGGGCCCTGAGAGAAGTGGCGCCCCGAGAACAGCGAAGGCCCTGCAAGAGCGAGGGCCCTGGAGCCCTGCAAGAGCGATGGCTTTGCAAGAGCGAGGACCCCGGAGCCCTGCAAGAGCGATGGCCCTCACCTGCACGAGATCTGTGACTGTGCCCAGTCGCCCAGGAACATCACGGTGTTGGACGAGGCGGGCTCGACGACCAGCCGCAACGTCTTGTGGCCGGTCAGCGGCACATGGACGGGGACGGCCGGCTGACCGCCGCGCACCACCCCCGACCGCCAGAGCCGCCGGCCGTCCGCGTACACGGAAAACCGCAGCACACCCAGGCCGAGCCCCATATCGTCCACGCCCGCGTAGGCGTCGTACGCCGTGCACTGCCGGTGCAGGTCGATGGTCACGGAGGACGGCGCCTGCACGGTCACGCCGTGCCGGTACCGCTTGCCGCCGATGCGCAGCCCCTGCCGCTGCCACAGCCAGCTGCTGTCCGCCATGCGCACCTCGGGCTTCGTGCCGTCGCCCAGGAGGTCCCACGTCAACGCGTTGATCCGGTACGGGGACGGAGCGGGCGCCGGCGGGGTCGGCCGCGGCCGCGGTGGGTGCGTGGGCGGCCGGGACGGCGGGGTGGAGTGCGGCGGCTCGGGCGCCGGAGTGGGGGACGACTTCGACGGGGACGACTTCGACGGGGAAGGGGTCGGCGTGGGCGTCGGCGTCGGGCTGGGCGCGGACGAGGGGCCGGGAGACGGCTTGGAGGGCGTGGGGGCGGGCGTCGGGGGCGGCTGCTCCGGCGTGCGCTCCGGCGGCTGCGACTCGGACGGTCGCGGAGCGAGCGAAGCCGTTCCCGGCTGGTCGGCCCGCGTACGCGGCTCGGGCTGCGAATCGCCGATCAGCGCCAGCGCGAGCGCGGCGCCCGCCACGATCAGCGCCCCCGCGCCGATCGCCACCTTCGCGGGCGCCCCGAGCCCCTCACCCACGGCGGCGCCGGCCCCACCCGCACCACCGGACCCACCAGCACCCGCCCCGGCCGCCCCACCGGCTCCCGCAGCAGCACCCGCACCGCCTGCTCCTCCTGATCCGGCAGCAGCGCCTGCCCCTCCCGCTCCCGCAGCAGCGCCCGTCCCGGCAGCTCCACCGGCTCCGGCAGCTCCACCGGCTCCGGCAGCAGCGCCCGCCCCACCGACCCCGGTACTCGCTCCCACCCCACCAGCCGCCGCGGCCGCACCGGCACCCGCCACCGCGCCCGCACCACCGAGCCCGACCACCGCCGCGGCCCCCTTGACCGCGTATCCGGCGGCGAACCAGCCGATGACCGCGACGGGCAGCACGAGGCGGATGTGCTCGTTGACGTCCGCGACCTCCCGGGCGGCCGTACGGCAGCGGGCACAGTCCTCCAGGTGCTTGCGCAGCCCGCGCTCGGCCCGCATCCGCAGCCCGCCGCGGGCGTACGCGCCGAGCCGGTCGGCGTACCGTGCGCAGTCGCCCTCGGCGGTCAGCGCGCGGTTGACGTGCGCCTGGAGGTAGGCCTGCTTGAGGCCCTCGCGGGCGCGGTGGGCCAGCACGGCCGTGGCGTTCGCCGACAGTCCGAGCAGCGGCGCGACCTCGCTCGGCGACTCGTCCTCGATCGTGGTGTGCCACAGCACGGTCTGGTAGTGCTCGGGCAGGCTCCGGAACGCCCGTACGGCCATGGACTGTTCGGCGTCGTGCATGGCGCGCACGTCGGCGCCGAGGTCGAGCGTGTCGTCGTCCAGCGACGTACCGGCCGCCGACACCGCGAACACCGCGAAGTCCTCGACCAGGTGCTCGCGCTTCGCGGTCTTCCCCCAGGTGGCGGCCACCCGGCGGACGGTGGTCAGCAGATAGGCGCGTACGGCGGTGTCCGGGCCGGCGCCGCCGCGCACCGCCTGGAGGGTGCGGGCGAAGACCTCGCCGGTCAGGTCCTCGGCGGTGTGCGCGTCGCGGCAGCAGGTGCGCGCGTAGCGCCGGACCGCGTCGGCGTGACGGCGGTACAGCTCCTCGTACGCGCTGTCGTCGCCGCCCCGCATGAGGGTCACCAACTCGCCGTCCGAGGGCGGCGGGCCGGGCGGCTCGGCGGAAGCGTGCGGTGCGGACGGCGGGGGAGGCGCGGGCGCTTCGGCAGGTGCGGCCGCTTCGGTACGACGCGGTGTCTGCTTGCGGCTCGGCTTACGGTGGGCACCCCGGCCCTTCGCGCCCCGCGCGCCCTCCGGCTCGGCCGCCCCCGGCTTCGGACCGCCTTCAGCACGGTCGTACGGACCGACTTCCGTGCGGTCACACGCGACTTCAGTGCGGTCATACGGGCCGCCATCGGTAAGGCCGTACGGGCCGCCGTCCGGACCTGACCCGCCGGCCGTGCGGTCCGCGGGCTCCCGCTGTGCGGGAACGCTCCGTTCGAGGTCGTCCGCGGCTCGGTCGTGGCGGTCGTGCTCACCGCGGCGGTCGTGCTCACCGTGGCGGTCGTGCCCGCCGTCCCCGGTATCCGCCCCGTACGGGCGTTTCTGCCCGGGGACTTGAGGGGGCCGTGATCCGGTGGCCCCGCCGGCACCGGCCGGGCCGGCCTCGCCGTCGCGCCGTTCGTTCCGCCCGTCCACACCCATCGCCGAGGCCCCCGAACACGCCGTCACTGCGGTAATACCGCGTCAGCGTGCCATACAGAGGCCCCCGGCTCGTCCGGCGAGCACACCAACCACTCGTCCGGGGCGAGTTCCCGGCCACGAGCACTAGAGGTCACTCGTCCAGGGAATACATCTTCGGCCCGCGCCTGAAGGATCCGGCCCGCGAAGGATCCGGCCTGCGCCCGAAGGATCCGGCCGACGCGCGAAGGGGCCAGCCCGCGCCCGAAGAATCCGGCCCGCACCCGACGATAAGACCCGCACCCGACGATTCGGCCCACGCCCCGACGATAGGCCCCGCGCCCCGACGATAAGCCCCGCACCCAACGAGCGTTGATCACCACGTCCAGCGGCCGCACGGCCCGACCACCCGCCTCACGCGGCTGATCGGACCGTTTTCACCCGGTTGAACGTCTCGCCTCACCCGGTGGGCCGCGACCGCAGCCCCTCCAGAAGGATCTCCAGCAGGCGGGCCGAGGCGGCCTGCTGCTGGGCCGGGTCCGGCAGGGACGGCGCGCCCGTGGCGATGACGAGCAGCACGTCGGCGACCGTCACGTCCGCCCGCAGCTCGCCCGCCGCGCGGGCCCGCTCGACGAGCTGCCCGACGACCTCCAGCAGAGCCTGGGCGCCGCCGTCCGCCGTGGTCCCGCCCGACGGAGCGGCCGGTGCCTCCAGCGTGCCGGTGGCGGCCGCGCCGCGCGCGGACACGCCGTTCGCCGCGGCGCTCGTGACCCCGTTGGGGACCGCCGCGGAGGTGTCCGCGGACTCGGCCTCGGGCGCGCCGCGCTGCGCGACCACGCGGAACTCCGCGGACCCGCTCGACGGAAGGTCCGCCGACACCGCCGCCGCGTCGCCCGGGACCGCCGCCGCGCCGGCACCGCCGTCGGCGTGGACACCCGTCCGGCCGGCGTCCGGCCCGTACGCCGAGCGCTGCTGCGGGACCCGCGGCTCACCGGCCTCGGACGCGCCGGACGCGCCGGACGCGTCCGTACTCACCCGCAATATGCTCGGCGGCAGCAGCCGGCCGGCGCCGGAGGCGACGGACGTCCGCAGGAAGCGCGACAGCGCCGACCACGGGTCGTCCTCCTGGCCGAGGGCCGTACGCGCCTGTTCGGTCAGCCGCGAGGTCTCCTCCTCGGCTATTCGCCTGACCAGCACGTCCTTGCTAGGGAAGCGCCGGTAGACCGTCCCCACCCCGACGCGGGCGCGGCGCGCCACGTCCTCCATGGGCGCGCCGTAGCCCAGTTCGCCGAAGACCTCGCGCGCGGCGCGCAGGACATGTTCGAGATTGCGCTGCGCGTCGACGCGCAGTGGTGTGCTCCGGCCGCCGGCCGCGGTGTGCGTGGTGCCGTTTCCCCTGCTCTCGGAAGTGGGTGCGGCGGCAGATACGGCAGTCGGCCATTGAGAGCCTTGAATGTGCATAGATGATCCCCCGGTAATGACGTCTCCCCCCGGAGACTCCCCGCCCTGACTGCTGGGGTGTGACGACATGACGACGAGAGGTTGCACCCCAACGAGGTACGAACATAGTTGAGCCCAGGTCAAGAATGAAGAGGGCAGTTCCGCACAGTCCGTGCACCGATCGGAGTACGGACCCGATCCGCCCCGATTCCGTACCCGCGCGCCGTCCGCCGCCCGCCATCTGACCTGCGCTCCTGCGGAGGGCGGCGCGGAAGCCGGGCCTCCGGGCCACCGAACGGAACCGGTCATACATTTCGCGGGGGCTGTGGACAAAGCCCGGCCGCCGGTGCGTCATGGAACAGTGCTGTGTTCTTCCCGGGAACACAGTGTCTGGTGGTGGCAGGCCGGTCGGCCGGCGGAGGCAACCTGCGCGGCCGGCCTCATCGATGTCGCGAGGAGAACCTCTGTGAAGGAACCGGCGCGCATTCTCGTTGTCGGCGGGGGCTACGTGGGGATGTACACGGCCCTGCGCCTCCAGCGGAAACTGCGGCAGGAACTGCGGCGGGCCGCCGTCGAGGTGGTCGTGGTGGACCCCGACCCGTACATGACCTATCAGCCGTTCCTGCCGGAGGCCGCGGCCGGCTCCATCTCGCCCCGGCACGTCGTCGTACCGCTGCGCCGCGTGCTGCCGCACTGCAAGGTCGTCGTCGGCGAGGCGACCGCGATCGACCACAGCGCGCGCTGCGCCACGGTCGAGGCGCCGGCTACCAAGGAGGACGGCACGGGCGGCCTGCAACTGCCCTATGACGAACTGGTGCTGGCGCCCGGATCGGTGTCCCGGACGCTTCCGGTGCCGGGGCTGGCCGAGGGCGGCATCGGGTTCAAGACCGTCGAAGAGGCCATCGGCCTGCGCAACCACGTCCTTGAGCAGCTGGACATCGCCTCCTCCACCCGCGACCCCGCGGTCCGCGACGCCGCCCTGACCTTCGTCTTCGTGGGCGGCGGATACGCGGGCGTGGAAGCCCTCGCGGAGCTGGAGGACATGGCCCGCTACGCGTGCCGCTACTACCACAACGTCGAGCCCGCGGACATGAAATGGATCCTGGTCGAGGCGACCGGCCGCATCCTGCCCGAGGTGGGCCCGGCGATGGGCCAGTACGCCGTACGGGAGCTGCGCGCCCGCAATATCGACGTACGGCTGGAGACGCGGCTGGAGTCGTACGGGAAGCGTGTCGCGGTCCTGAGTGACGGGGCGCGTTTCCCGGCCCGCACGCTCGTGTGGACCGCGGGCGTCAAACCGCACCCGATCATCGCCGCCTCCGGCCTGCCGCGCACCGGGCGCGGGCGGCTGAGGTGCACCGCGGCCCTCCGGATCGAGGGTGTCGAACACGCCTGGTCGGCGGGCGACGCGGCGGCGGTGCCGGACCTGACGGCGGAGGCGCCTGCGGAGCCGGGCGAGCCGCGCGCGGAGTGCACGCCCAACGCCCAGCACGCCGTGCGGCAGGCGCGGGTGCTGGCCGACAACATCGCGGCGGTGCTGCGCGGCGCGCCCGTCGTGGACTACGCGCACAAGTACGCGGGCTCGGTCGCCTCGCTCGGGCTGCACAAAGGGGTCGCGCATGTCTACGGGCGGCAGCTGAAGGGCTATCCGGCGTGGTTCATGCACCGCGTGTACCACCTGAGCCGGGTCCCGACCTTCAACCGGAAGGCGCGGGTGCTCGCCGAGTGGACGCTGGCCGGGCTGTTCAAGCGGGAAATCGTTTCTCTGGGCTCGCTGGAGCACCCGCGCGCCGAGTTCGAGCTCGCGGCGGGCACCGGCCGTCACCGCGAGACGGGCTGACGGCGTGCCGGGCGCGGCCACCGGGCGCGCCGGTTCGCGTGCGCGCCGCCGGACGGCCGCTCGCGCCGCCCTCCGTACGGGCCGTCCGGCCCCGGTCCTACGACCCGCCGTTCCCATTTCCCGCTCGTACGACGCGCCGAAGCGGGATCACCCGGTCGTACGACCTCCCGGCCCGGTCAACGGCGTACGCGACCGTGCCCGTACCGCCCGCCGGACCCCTGCCCGCACGGGCCCACGGCGCCCGGACGGCCGGGCCCGGCACCGCCCGGCACCCGGAGCCAGGAACTCCGCCGGGCACCGCCGGCGTCTGACGGATGTCAGTCCGGTCGGCCACACTGGACGTGTGACCATGGGTGGGCTCGTATTCGCGAAGAGTGACAATCACGAGGATTCTGGACGTTTGCTGCAATCCGCCAGAGGGCGCCGCGCGTGCCCTCAGCCGACACCGCTCCCCGCGTGCGCCGGGTGGGGCTCCCCCCGGCGCGGCCGCGGACAGTCCCCCCACACCGACGGCCCGATCCCGCGCGACGACGCGAAGTAAGAGGTACACCTCCGTGAACTTCACGCGCTGGAGCGCCCGTCTCCCCGGCACGCAGCGGCGCGGCGCCGCGCGGCCCGACTCCGCCGTGCCGTCCGGGTCCGCCGTCCCGTCCGCGGGCGGCCCGCCGGGCGCGGGCCACGGCGCCGTCCCCGCCGCCCGCGCCGAACGCTCCGGCCCCGGCGCGACCGACGACGGCGCGCCCGTCCCGGCCCGCACCCCCAGCGTGGACGCGCTGTCCGTCCACGACATCCTCGGCAAGGTCCCGGCCCTGGTGGCGGTCGTGTACGGCCCCGAGCACCGCATCGCGTACGTCAACGGCGCGTACGCCACCGTCTTCGGCAGCCGCCCGGCCGGCGCCACTGCCCGCGAGGCCCTGCCCGAACTGGACGCGCTCGGCCTGCTGCCGCTGATGGACCAGGTGCTGCGCAGCCGCCGCCCCCGTACGGTCAAGGCCCGCCGGGTGCCCGGCGGCGCGGGCGCCGACCAGTCCCGCGACGGGTACTACACGTTCACCTGCACACCCATCGAGGTCGCGGCCAGCGGCCCGGCGCCCGACCCCGAGGTCGCCTGTGTGGCGCCGCACAAGGGCGTGCTCGTCTTCGGCGCGGACGTCACCGACCAGGTGGAGTCCACCGAACGGCTGCGCGCCGCCGAGGCACGCCAGCGCGCGGCGGCCGTGACGCTCCAGCGGTCCCTGCTGCCCCAGGAGTTGGAGCAGCCGGACGATCTGCGGGTGGCCGCGACGTACCAGCCGGGCGGCACGGACGCCGCGGTCGGCGGCGACTGGTACGACGTCATCACCCTCGGCGCGGGGCGAACGGCCCTGGTCATCGGCGATGTCATGGGGCGGGGCGTGCGCGCCGCCGCGGTCATGGGCCAGTTGCGTACGGCGGTCCGTGCCTATGCCCGCCTCGACCTGCCGCCCCACGAGGTCCTCCAGCTGCTGGACGGACTGGCCGCCGAGATCGACGCCAGCCAGATCGCCACCTGCGTCTACGCGGTCCACGACCCCAACGAGGGCCGCCTGGTGTACGCCTCCGCCGGCCACCTCCCCATCCTGGTGCGCGACGCCGAGGGCACGGTCCTCCGGGCCGCCGAGCCGACCGGCCCGCCGCTGGGCACCGGCGGCTGGCTGCACACCTCCGGCAGCGTCCCGCTGGGCCCCGGCTCGTCCGCCGTCCTCTATACGGACGGCCTGGTCGAGCGCCGTGACAAGGACATCGACCACGGCGTGGAGGCCCTGGAGCGGGCGTTCGCGGGCGCGACCGGCGCGCCGGACATCGTCTGCGACCGCCTGCTGCGCGCGCTCGGCATCTCCACGGACCACGACGACGACGTGGCCGTCCTGGTCCTCCAGCACCCGGCCCGCACGGGCCACGACGCCGAGCTGTTCCACAACGCCGCCCTCGAACTGCACGGCGGTACGGAAGCGGCGCCCCGCGCCCGCGCCTTCGCCTCCGGGGTGCTCGCCTCCTGGCGCTTCTCCCCGGAGCTGCACGACCTGGGCGTCCTGGCCGCCAGCGAACTGGTCGCCAACTCGCTCCAGCATGGCACCCCGCCGATGCGGCTGCGGCTGCGCCGTACGGACCGCCGCCTGATCGTCGAGGTGACCGACGGCGACGACCACCTGCCGCGACGGCGCCGGGCCGAGCCCGTGGACGAGGCGGGCCGCGGCATCTCGATCATCGCGACGATCGCCTCGGCGTGGGGCTCCCGGCGGACGCCGGGGGGCGGGAAGGCGGTGTGGTGCGAGTTCGCGCTGCCGCGGGAGGCGGGGGATCAGTGACGGGCGGCGCCGGCATGAGGGCGTGCGAACGACAGGGCCGGATCCTGCCTGTGGCGGCAGAATCCGGCCCTTCCCGGTGTCAGCGGGGTCCGGTCCATCGGGGGACCGGACCCCGCGCACTCTTCGCGGCTTACGCCACCGCCGTCACGGACTCGCGTCGCGGCGCCTCCGCGTCGGCCGCCGCGTCGGCCGTGGCGGTGCCGGCCGGGGTGACCGTCTCCGTGTCCGTACCGGCCGGTGCCTCCGGGATGAAGGCCCGGGCGTGCGGGTTGTCCTGCGCCGGGGTCAGCAGTCGGCCCAGCCGCAGGGCCAGCACCGTGATGCCGACGGTGCAGAGCACCAGCATCCCGATGTACGGGGCGGACATCCCGTGGCCCACCATGAGGGCGCCCACCGCCGGGCCGACCGCCAGCGCCAGCTGCTTCACCAGGGCGAAGACCGAGTTGTACTGGCCCACCATCGAGGCCGGCGCCAGGTCCGCCACCAGCGGGGCGACCGTCGGCGACAGCATCGACTCCCCTATACCGAACAGGGCGTAGGTCGAGATCAGCAGAGTGGTGGCGACCGCATGGGCCCCGTGCACCAGGCCGGACAGTCCCGCCGCGAGCCACGCCACCGTCCAGATCAGTCCGACCACGGCCATCACCCGGCTGCGCCGCCGCCGCTCGACCAGTTTCAGCACGACGAACTGCGCCGCCACGATGGCCGCCGTGTTGGCGGCCAGCGCGATGCCGAGCGTGGACGGTGAGATCCGCGTGACCTCGGTGGCGTACGCCGCGAGGCCCGACTCGAACTGTCCGTAGCAGGCGAAGAACAGCACGAAGCCCAGCAGGCACAGCCACATCATCCGGTGGTCGGCGAACAGCGCGCGCCAGGCGCCCTTGGCCCGTGCCTCGCTCGGCACCGGGTCCGCCACCCGTGGCGACCGCGGCAGCCGTACGGTGGCCACGGCCGCGCCCAGGACCAGGAACATCACGGCCTCGATCGCGAACAGCCGCACAAAGCTGCCGGGCGCCGACTCGTCCACCAGCAGGCCGCCTATCAGGCCGCCGATGCCCAGGCCGAGGTTGTTCAGGAAGAACTGGGTGGCGAAGGCGCGCGACCGGGTGACCGTCGTCGAGCACCACACGATCATCGTCGCCAGGGCCGGCTGGATCACCGCGATACCGGCGCCGAGCGCGATCGCCGAGGCGATGACCAGCGGCTCGGTGGTGGACAGGCCCAGCCCGAGCGACCCGACGGCGGCGGTGACGGCCCCCACGACGGCCACCGGCAGCGGACCCCGCCGGTCGATCGCCCGACCGGTCAGGGGCAGCACGGCGAGCGCGGCGACGGCGAGCATCGCGAGGACGACACCGGCCGTACTCGCGCCCAGGTCCCGTACCTTCGCCACATAGACGTAGAGATACGGAACCGTGAAGCCGTTGCCGAACGCGCTCAGCGCGTTGCCCAGCTGGATCCGGCGCAGCGCGGCGCCCATCGCGGTGGTCACACTCACCTACCTAGGTCAGATCGGAGGGGACTGGACAGTCACACCCTGAAGACTTCAACGCTAAAGTTCGAAGCTAAAGAGTACATGCCGAAGGACTTCAACGCCAATGAGGTCCGTGTCATACTTCCCGGCATGCCAGAGCCCTCAGA